>JBFIDI010000074.1:0-16088 GCA_041581405.1 Burkholderiaceae bacterium | reverse complement strand
CGGCCACCGCCGCGGCCAGGTGCAGCGTCTGCAACCATTGCGACAGGTCGCCGCTGAATGCCGCCTCGCCGATGATGCCGTTGAGCACACCGATCGAGGTGATGCCGACCTGCACCGAGGACAGGAACCGGGTCGGGTTTTCGAGCAGCACCAGGGCCGCCGCAGCCCCGTGGTCGCCGTCATCGGACATGCTCATGAGCCGTGCCTTGCGACTGGCCGTGAGCGCGAGTTCGGACATTGCAAAAACGCCGTTGAGCAAGGTCAACAGGCCAATCAGCAAGAAATCCATGAATCCGGCATCAAAATCAACACCATGGGACTTTACCTGATCGGCGACGTGCAGGGCTGCGACGATGCGTTGCAGCGCTTGTTGGATGAAATCGACTTCTCGGCGAGCCGCGACCGACTGGTGTTGCTCGGCGACCTGGTCAATCGCGGACCGGATTCGCTGGCGGTATTGCGCCGCGTCATGCGCCTGGGCGGCGCTGCGCGCTGCGTGCTGGGCAACCATGACCTGCACCTGCTGGCGGTGGCGCACGGCGTACGCCGGCCGCACCGCAAGGACACGCTCGACGCCATCCTGGCAGCGCCTGAGCGCACCGCCTTGCTGCAATGGCTGCGCAGCCAGCCATTGGCACTGTGCGAGCAGATCGACGGCCGGCAATTGCTGATGGTGCATGCCGGTGTCCTGCCGTCATGGTCGGCCAAGCAGACACTGGCGCTGGCCGGTGAAGTGGCCGAACTGATGGCCGGCCCGGATTTCGATGACTTCCTGACCCAGATGTACGCGGACACACCGGAGCAATGGTCGGACAGCCTGGCCGGCGTGCCGCGCCTGCGTGCCATCGTCAATGTGTTGACGCGGCTGCGCTTTTGCACTGCCGACGATCGCATGGAGTTCGCCACCAAGGAAGGCGCGGATGGCGCCCCGCCGGGTTTCCGGCCCTGGTTCGACATCCCGGGCCGGCGCAGTGCGGATGTGACAGTCGCATTCGGACACTGGTCGACACTCGGCTGGCTCGGCCGCGACGATGTGTTTTCGCTCGACTCCGGCTGTGTCTGGGGTGGTTGCCTGAGCGCGTTGCGGATCCTGCCCGCCGGCGCCAATCGGGGTTTCAGCACCGAACGGATCCAGGTTCGTTGCGCGCAGGCGCAACTACCCGGTTGATGCGCCATGCCCCGCAGCGGGGCGCGGTGCTCAGGACGACTGTTCGGTCTCGGTCGCCTTGGATTCGGTCTCGGCGGCCTTGACTTCGGTGTCGGGAGCCTTGACTTCAGGCTTGAACAAGGCGGCCACCCGGCGCTTGGACTTGATATTGGCCGAGATGCTGCGTGCCGGCGGCGGGCTGGCGGATTCCCAGGCGGGCGCCTCGTCGGCCGCCGGCGCCTCGTACGGCTTGTCGAAGAACGGATCACGCGACGCGGCTGGCGGACGCGCCAACTGGTCGCGCCGAGGCGCACGCTCACGGCGTGGCGCATCACCGTCGGGGCGGCTGCGTCCAGCGCCGGCACCGGGCTCGGCTGGGACATCTTCCGCGTTGTACATGCGCCGGCCATCGTTGATGCGGCCCTGGCGGCGGATGTCGGGGCTGTCCTCGTCGAACTCGATCGGCTCGATCTCCAGCTTGGACTTGAGCAGCTTCTCCAGGTCGGTCACCAGGCGGGCATCGCTGCGCGTGACGAAGGTCACGGCCAGGCCGGACGCCCCGGCACGGCCGGTGCGGCCGATGCGGTGGATGTAGTCCTCGGCGTTGAACGGGATGTCGAAGTTGAACACCGCGGGCACGTCCTTGATGTCGAGGCCGCGCGCCGCGACGTCGGTACACACCAGCAGGTCGACCTCGCCCTTCTTGAACGCGTCCAGTGCCTTGAGCCGCTCGTCCTGGCTCTTGTCGCCGTGCAGCGCGGTGGTCTTGAGGCCTTCGCGCTCGAGCGAGCGCGCGAGCCGGGCACAACCGAGCTTGCTGTTGACGAACACGAAGGCCTGTTTGGTCTCGTGGCGGCGCAGCAGCTGGTGCAGCGCGCGGCGCTTGTCGTCGTCGCCGACGCTGTAGAAATGCTGCTCCACGGTCGAGGCCGCCGCATTCGGGCGCGCCACCTCGATCGTGACCGGGTTCTGCAGGTAGCTGTTGGCCAGGCGCTTGATCTCAGGCGAGAACGTGGCCGAGAACAGCAAGGTCGTGCGTTGCTTGGGCAGGTAGCTCAGGATGCGCTGCAGGTCGGGCAGGAAACCGATGTCCAGCATCCGGTCGGCCTCGTCCAGCACCACGTATTCGACCTGGTTGAGCACCGCGTTCTTGGCCTCGATATGGTCCAGCAGCCGGCCCGGCGTGGCCACCAGGATCTCGACGCCGCGCTTGAGCTCGGCCGTCTGGGGTTTCATGTCCATGCCGCCGAACACGACGGCGCTGCGCAACTGCGTGTATTTGGCGTAGTCCTTGATCGACTTGGCGACCTGATCCGCCAGTTCGCGCGTGGGCAGCAGCACCAGCGCACGCACCGGGTGACGCGCCGGCGACGTCGACGTGTTTTCATGGCCCAGCATGCGCTGCAGCAGCGGCAGGGAAAACGCGGCCGTCTTGCCGGTTCCGGTCTGCGCCGCCCCCATGACGTCGTGGCCCTGCAACACCTTCGGGATGGCCTGCGCCTGGATCGGCGTCATCGACGTGTATCCCATCTCGGCCACGGCGCGCGCCAGCGGCGGGGCCAGCTGCAGCTGCGAAAACGCGTCGATGGAAGAAGGTGGGGTGGCGGGCGAAAGGGTTGCGGGTTCGGTCATCTATGCCTGTGGGGGAACGTGCTCCAGCGCCTGTTTTGGGCGGCTGGGCGGGTGGTGCCCTCGGACGGGGCAAACCACCATTATCCCCCCATCGCGAAAAACCGGTCGGAACCCGCGTGCGCGGCCGCTGTAGAACCTGCGCACGACACCCCCGTGCAGGGTGGTGACGCGGGTTGCGACAGCCGCTGCGCGCCCTGCATCAGGACGCGCCGCGGAGCTGCGGCCGCCGCCCGTTCCGCGGCCTTCGACCTCGGCGGATCGGCGATCGTCTGCATTCTCGATGCGAATCTCCGTCCGGCGCCACGAAAAAGCGCGGAAAATACCGGCATGCTACGCAAACAAGTGCCCATCGCGCCCAAGCAGGGCCGGCTCGCGCCGGTCTCGAACCGTCCGGCTCCGACGGCAACCGTGCTGCTCACGGGCTTCAGCCCCTTCGGCGGCGCCACGACCAATGTCAGCTGGCAGGTCGCGCAATCGCTCGGCGGGGAGGTGATCGACGGCCACACCCTGGTCGCCGCCCAGCTGCCCACCGAATTCGACACCTCGCTCGAGGCATTGACCGACCTGATCGAGAAACACCATCCGTCATTGGTGGTGTGCCTGGGACAGGCCGGCGGACGCCGGGCGATTTCCTTCGAGCGCATCGCGATCAACATTGCCGATGCCCGCATTCCCGACAACGCCGGCAAGCAGCCGGTGGACAAGCCGGTGGTCAGCGGCGGCCCGCCCGCCTATTTCACCGGACTGCCGATCAAGGCCATGCTCAAGGCCGTGCAGGAAGCCGGCATTCCCGGCGAGGTGTCGCAGACCGCCGGCACCTATGTCTGCAACCATGTGTTCTACGGCATGATGCACACGCTCGAGCGCCGGCGCGCCATGCAAGGCGTGCGTGGCGGCTTCATCCACCTGCCGCTGCTGCCCGAGCAGGGCGAACCGAGCATGACGCTGGAGCAGATCCAGCGCGGCCTGCGCGTGGCCATCGCCTGTGCGCTGACGACCCGCCAGGACGTCAAGCTCGGCGCCGGCGCCGAACACTGAGAAAGACACCCCCCGTCTGTCCGGCCTGCTCCGCGGCCGCTCGACCCTTCATGCCCCGTGGGCGACGCGCCGTGCGGCGGCGGGGTCAGGCCTTGAATCGATGCTTCAGGCGCGGGGCAACGTGACTCCGTGTTGCCCCTGGTACTTGCCGCCACGGTCCTTGTAGCTGGTCTCGCAGGCCTCGTCGCTCTCGAAGAACAACACCTGGGCGCAACCTTCGCCGGCATAGATCTTCGCGGGCAGCGGCGTGGTGTTGGAGAACTCCAGCGTCACGTAACCCTCCCACTCCGGCTCGAACGGCGTCACGTTGACGATGATGCCGCAACGCGCGTAGGTGCTCTTGCCCAGGCAGATCGTCAGCACGTTGCGCGGGATGCGGAAATATTCCAGCGTGCGCGCCAGTGCGAAGCTGTTCGGCGGAATGATGCAGACGTCGTCGTGGAAGTCGACAAAACTCTTCTCGTCGAAGTTCTTCGGGTCGACCACGGTGCTGTGGATGTTGGTGAACACCTTGAACTCGGGCGCGCAGCGGATGTCGTAGCCGTAGCTGCTGGTGCCGTAGCTGATGATCCGGTGGCCCTCGCGCTCGCGGATCTGCCCCGGCTCGAAGGGCTCGATCATGCCGGTCGTTTCCGCCATGCGGCGGATCCATTTGTCGCTCTTGATGGTCATGCTGGGCTTCCGGAAGTCAGTTCCAAGTCGGAACACCGATTGTAGGAAGTCCGAACCGCAGCCTTTGCACCCGGCCATGCGCTGGGCCTATACTCGCCGTGCCTCAGGTGCCCTGGCCGCATTCGCGTCCCGGGATAATCGGGAAGTCCGGTGCGCGATCCCCCACGGGATGGCCAATCCGGCGCTGCCCCCGCAACGGTAGGCGAGACAGCCGGATTCACGATGCCACTGTGCAGGACGCATGGGAAGGCGAAACCGGAATTGCTCGCGAGCCCGGAGACCGGCCTGGTGCTGGTTCCGTTTGCTGCGGCGGGTAGCAAGGTGGTACGCGAGAACCGGTCATCGCGCGGGCGGCACTTTTTTCGCGACTCCTTTCCAGACGCATCAAGCGGTTTCTTCGACCTCGTGTGGCCACCGTGCCACCGCATCGGAAATCATCATGCGTCATCACATCCTCGTCGCCGCAGCCGCGGCACTCGTATCCTGCACCAGCTTCGCCGCCGGTCCTTTTGCGCCTGCCGCCGGCCAGCCCGGCTCCAACGCCATCAGCAAGGACAGCACCTCCATCACGCACTGGGCCACCGGCTACCTGGACTACCAGAGCGGCACCGACCTGGCCGACACCTGGATGGACCCGACCAAGGCCCTGGGCGCCGCTGCCGGCGGCTCCGGCGACATCGTGTCGCTGGGCAACGGCGGCAGCATCACGCTGACCTTCGGCGGCAGCATCTTCAACGGTGCCGGCGCCGACTTCGCGATCTTCGAAAACGGGTTCAGCGACACCTTTCTGGAACTGGCGCGGGTCGAGGTCTCCTCCAACGGCGTCGACTTCTTCCGGTTTCCCGCGTATTCACTGACGCCAGGCCCGGTCAGCGCCTTTGGCAGCGTGGATCCGACCAACCTGGGCGGCCTGCCTGTGCCCGGCTCCACCGACACCTTCTACGAGGGATTTGCCGGCAAGTACCGCGCCGGCTTCGGAACCCCGTTCGACCTCAGTGCACTGGCAGGAACCGCGGGCCTGGACCTGGACATGGTGCAGTTCGTGCGTATCGTCGACGTGCTCGGCAACGGCACCGAGTTCGACGACTTCCCCGGTACACCCAACCTGATCTACGACCCGTACAAGACCATCGGCAGCGCCGGGTTCGACCTCGATGCGGTCGGTGTCATGCATTTCGTGGCCGCGCCGGTGCCGGAGCCCGGGCAGTTTGCGCTGCTGTGCGCCGGCCTGGCCCTGCTCCTGCATACCACCCGTCGCCACAAACGCCGCCAGGACCGGTCCGGGTCGGTCGCCATTGCCGCAGCGGATTGAAGGGGCACACCGATGAAGCACCACTTCACCCGCAGCATCTTTCTGGCGCTGGCCTGCGCGGCCATGGCCATGGCCGGCATGGCGCAGGCGGCCACCAGCACGTTCGACGACCTGCCACTGGGGCCCGAGAGCCATTACGCACCCGGCGTTGTCGGCAACGGCAGCGGCAACTTCCCGTTCACCAGCGGCGAGGCCAGCTTCAACCACCGCTTCGACGACTACGGTTTCGCAGGCTGCTGCTCGTCCGGATGGACTTATTCCAACCAGACCGACAACAGCACAGCGGGCTTCGGCAACCAGTACAGCGCCTATGCCGGTGGCGGCCAGGGCGGTTCGGCCAACTACGGCGTCGCCTATCTGGGCCAGGCCCAGGCGCAGTTCGCCTCGGCCACCGTCGTTGGCGGTGCGTGGTTCACGAACACCACCTACGCCGCGTTGTCGATGCGCGACGGCGACAGCTTCGCCAAGCAGTTCGGCGGCGACAGCGGCAACGACGCCGACTACCTGAAGCTCACGATCACCGGCTTCAACGGCAGTGCCAACACCGGCGCGGTGGATTTCTACCTGGCGGACTACCGCTTTGCCGACAACACCCAGGACTACATCGTGTCGCAATGGTCGTTCGTCGACCTGGCCAGCCTGGGCGCGGTCACCCGGATGGAGTTCACGCTCAGCTCATCGGACAACGGCGACTACGGCATGAACACGCCCGCCTACTTTGCCATGGACACACTGGCGCCCGTGCCCGAGCCGCACCAATCGCTGATGCTGCTGGCCGGGCTGCTGGCCATGGGCGGTGCCGTGCGCAGACAGCGCTCCCGCCGCGGCTGAGCAGCGGCTGCACGCCATGTCCATGCCTGCCTCCGTGCCGCTGGCCGCAGCCCTGACGGCCCGTCGAACCGGATCAATCGGGCCGTGCGCCGCGCTGGCGGTGATGGCACTGGCCGCCTCGGCGGCCACGGCACAGACCGGTGACCCGGCCCGGCTGCCCGACGTGCTGGTGACCGCACCCAGCGCGGACCACAGAGTGCGTCGCACGCCCCACAGCGTGTCCGTCATCACCGAAGCGGCGATAACACGTTCGCCCGCGACGTCGCTCACCGAGTTGCTGAGCCTCGAAGCCAACCTGAATCTGCAGAGCTTCTACGGCAACGACAAGAACGCCAGCATCGACATCCGGGGCATGGGTGCCACGGCGGGCAGCAACGTGCTGGTGCTGGTCGACGGGATACGTCTCAACGAACTGGACCTGTCGGGTGCGGACCTGAGCTCCGTGCCGATGTCGCAGATCGAGCGCATCGAGATCGTGCGCGGCGGCGGCGCCGTGCGTTACGGCGATGGCGCGGTCGCTGGTGTCATCAACATCATCACCCGGCGCGCCACACCGGGCGCCACCACCGCCCAGGCAGCGTTGTCGCTGGAGCAGGCCCGTGGCTCCTACGGCATGCGCGACGGACGCGCCCATCTGCGCGCCAGTGCCGGCGCGCTGGGACTGAGCCTGAACCTCAGCGAGAGCGACACCGACGGCTATCGCCGCAACGCACGCATGTACAGCCGCAACAGCGCGGCCGAGTTGCGGGCCGTGGCACCGCCGGGGCTGGAGTTTCTCGAGGCCTGGGTGCGGGTGTCGGACCATGCGGACCGCAACGGATTTCCCGGCCCGGTCAGCGCAGCGGACTTCGCGGCTGGCAGCGCGGCACGCCGCGCCACGTCCACGCCGGACGACCACGGCGACACCCGCGACACCCTGCATGCCGCAGGCCTGTTTGCGGACCTGGAGCGTGCCGGGCAACTGGAGATGCAGTTCAGCTACCGCGACCGCGTCAACAACTACGTGCTGGGCTACGCGCCGCTGACACCGCTGGCCGACCAGCAGTCGACGATCACCTCGCAGCGCCACGAGGTGCAGCTGCGGTACGACAACGACTTCCAGGCCTTCGGCCAGACGCACACGATAGGCGCGGGATTTCAATCGCAGTCGGGTCAATACGCGCGCTACTCCAACGGCCGCTCCGTGCCCGAGCAGTCGGAGCAGAAGATCGGCTCGGTCCGCTCACATGGCAGCTACCTGACGGCCACGGTGCGCGCCTCCCGCGCGCTTGCGATCAATGCCGGCATACGGTCGAACCGCTTCACCACGGCGCTGAGCGACGCGCGCTACACCCGCAGCTGCGCCTTTGCGCCATTTCCGGTCCGGGTCTGCACGCCGTACGCGTTTGCACCGCAGGGCGGCTCGGACGGCCACTGGCGCAACCGCGGCACGGAACTCGGCCTGACCTGGGACGTCACGCCGGAACTGACGGCATTTGCCAGCCGCACCCGGCACTTCCGCAATCCCAACCTCGATGAGCTGGCCGCAGCCGCCGCCGACCTGCGCCCCCAGAGCGGCCGCACCCACGAACTGGGGGCACGCTGGACGCCGCATGCGCCGTTCGCACTCTCCGCCACCGTGTTCGAGATGCGCAACAAGGACGAGATCCACTACGGCGTGGACCCGGCGTCCGGCTTGAGCGAGAACCGCAACTACGAGCGCGCGACCCGGCGCACCGGCGCGGAGCTCGAAGCGCGCTGGCAGGCGACACCGCAACTCGGCCTGAGCGCCAACCTGGGTTACGTCGTGCCCCGCTTCGAAGGCAGCGATGCCGACATCCCGCTGGTTCCACGGGTGACGGCCAGCGTGCAGGTGCAGTGGAAACTCGACACCCGATCGCGGTGGTCGGTCGCGCTGCGGCATGTGGGCAAGCGCTACGACGGCAACGACGTCGGCAACCGGCTCTGGCCGCAGCTGCCGGCCTATACCGTGGTCGACGCGCTATGGCAGCTGGACCTGGGGCAGGCGGAGTTGTCGCTGGGCGTCAACAACCTGTTCAACCGCGCCTATTCGACGCTGGGTTACAGCGCGTCCTACTACCCGATGCCCGAACGCGCCGTCCATGCGCGGTTGCGGGTGTCCTGGTGATGGCGGCAAGGGCTGGGCCGGCAGCCGACGCCGGCGGCGGCGGTCAACGCCGCAATGGCGACGACTCCGGGCCACCGGCCGCAGCCGCGATCACGGTGCGCTCGACCAGGCGGTCGTCGCCGAGCACGATCATTGCGAACAGCAGTTCGTCCAGGTCGCGCGCACTGGCCGTGCGCCGCTCCAGCAAGGCGGTGCACCGGGGTTGCAGCACGACGAAGTCGGCTTCGCATCCCGGCTGCAGGTTGCCCACCACGCCCTCCAGCCCCAGGGCCTGCGCGGCGCCGGCCGTGTGTTGCCACCACAGGTGTTGCGGCGACAGGCTCGTGCCGGTCTTGGTCTGGCCTTCGCGGCCGACGTAATAGGCCGCCAGCATGGTGCGAAACGGCGACAGCGAGGTGCCGCCACCGACGTCGCTGGCCAGGCCATAAGAAAACCCCACACGGTCGGCCCCCGCATAGTCGAAGAAGCCGCTGCCCAGGAACAGGTTGCTGGTCGGGCTCACCGCGGCGGCGGCGCCGGTGTCGCGCATCAGCGCGCGGTCGGCATCGTCGAAATGGATGCAGTGCGCATAGATCGCGCGCCGGCGCATCAGGCCGAAGTCGTCGTAGACCGACAGGTAGGAGCGCGCCTCGGGGAACAGTTCCCGCGCCCAGGCGATCTCGTCCCGGTTCTCGGCCACGTGCGACTGGATCCAGACCTCCGGATGCCGCGCCGCGAGTTCGCCGGCCCCGCGCAGCTGCGCCGTGCTGCAACTGGGCGCGAAACGCGGCGTGATCGCATAACCGAGCCGGTCCACGCCGTGCCAGCGCCCGATCAGCGACTCGGTATCGACCAGGCTTTGTTCCGTCTGGTCGCGCACGCCGTCGGGCGAATGCCGGTCCTGCAGCACCTTGCCGCCGATCATGCGCATGCGGCGCCGGCGCGCCTCGGTGAAAAACGCGTCGACCGAGGCCGGATGCGAGGTCGCGAAGGTCAGCGCGGTCGTGACCCCGTTGCGCAGCAGCTCGGTCATGAAGAAGCGTGCCACCTCCTGCGCATGCGCGGGGTCGGCGAAGCGGCTCTCCTGCGGAAAGGTGTAGTTCTCCAGCCAGGGCAACAGGCCCTCGGCCGGCGCGCCGATCACGTCGATCTGCGGGTAATGCACATGCAGGTCGACGAAACCCGGCGCAAGAATGCGTCCGCGCAGGTCCTCGGTCTCGATGCCCGGGAAGCGCGGCGCCACCGTGTCGCAGGGACCGACCGCCAGCACCCGCTCGCAGCCGCCACCCTGCTCGGCGGAGCCGACGACCAGCAGGCCGTCCTTGTCGAACACGGCCTGCTGGCGGGCGTCGAAACGCAGGATCGATGCGCGATAGGCTTTCATGGCTCCGAGCTTACCGAACAAGCATGACACCCTTCATACGAAAAACCGCATGAAGGCCATGCGCGGGCCGTTTCTGCGCCACTAGCGCTTGAGCGGGGCCGCGCTGACGCCCTGCGCCAGCCAGTCCATGGCCAGGATCCGCGCGTCGCTCAAGGTCTGGCCCGCGGCGATCACGGTTTTTCCCGTGTTGTCCCGTACCGGCTCGCGCGCCTGGAACGGATGCAGGCGGCCGGCGGCGATGTCCTTCTGCCGCGCCATCACCTCGTCGCGCACCGACGCGCCGACGGCCGGGCCGAAGTCGCCGACCCGGATCATGCCCTCGCGGATGCCGCCCCAGATGTTGCCCGAGCGCCAGCTGCCGTCGAGCACGGCCTGGGCGCGGCGGGTGTAATACGCACCCCACTCGTGCGTCACGGCGACGATCTGCGCCTGCGGCGCGACGGCGCGCATGTCCGAGTGGTAGGCCACCGCCAGCTTGCCGCGTTCCTGCGCGGCCACCATCACCGCGTTCGAGCCAGTATGGAAGGCCAGCACGTCGGCGTCCTGGTCCATCAGCGCCATCGCGGCATCACGCTCGCGCGTCGGGTCGAACCAGGCCTGCAGCCAGATCACCTTGACCTGCGCCTGGGGATCGACCGAACGCATGCCCAGCGTGAAGGCGTTGATGCCCTGCAACACCTCGGGGATCGGGAAACCCGCGACATAACCGGCGACATGGGTCCTGGTCATGCGACCGGCCGCCACGCCGGCCAGGTAACGCCCTTCGTAATACCGCGCGTTGGCGGTCGCCACGTTGGGCGCCGTCTTGTAGCCGGTGATCGACTCGAAACGGACGTCGGGGAACTCGCGCGCCACCGCCAGCGTGGGCTCCATGTAGCCGAAGCTGGGCGTGAAGATCAGCTTGTGGCCCTGGCGTGCCAGGTCGCGGATCACGCGCTCGGCGTCCGGGCCCTCGGCCACGTTCTCGACGAAGGTCGTCGTCACCCGCGCGGGGCCACCCGGTGGATTGAGCGCCGCCAGCATGGCCTTGCGGCCCTCGTCGTGCTGGTGCACCCAACCCATCGGCGTCAGGGGCGCGACGTAGACGAAACCGACCTTGAGCGGTGGCGTCTGCGCGTGGGCGGGAAAAACAGGGGAAAAAAGAAAACAACAGGCGGCCGCAAATGCGGCGGCGAGGTTTTTGTACATGGTGGTCCTCTACATGGCTCCGGAAAAACAAAGGCCCGCCGGAGCGACGGGCCGAAGCGCATTTTACGCGGGGTGCAGGACCGGGCCGCCCCGCCGGAGGGCGCACCGCAGCAACCTGCGGGCTCGCCCGTGGCGGCTAGCGGAACGTCTCGAAGCAGGCGTTCAGGCGCTCGAGGTATTGCCGCTTGACGCTGTCGCCGGCAAAGCTGGCGTTGAAGCTGTTGGCCGACAGCTGCCAGGCCTGTTGCGCCGACAGGCCGAGCGCGGCGAAGGTCTGCGTGAAGTTCTCGTTGATGTAACCGCCGAAATACGCCGGGTCGTCGGAGTTGATGGTCGCCGCGATGCCGGCGTCCAGCATGCGGCCCAGGTTGTGCTGCGACAGGTCGTCGAACACGCACAGCTTGATGTTGGACAGCGGGCACACGGTCAGCGCGATCCGCTCGTCGGCCAGCCGCCGCATCAGCGCCGGGTCGTGGATCGCCTGCACGCCATGGTCGATGCGTTCGACCTTGAGCACGTCCAGCGCGCTCCAGATGTAGGCCGGCGGGCCTTCCTCGCCGGCGTGTGCGACGAGCCGGAAACCCAGCTCGCGGCAGCGCGCGAACACGCGTGCGAACTTCTCCGGCGGATGGCCGACCTCGCTCGAGGCCAGGCCGATGCCGACGATCTTGTCGCGCAGCGGCATCACCTGTTCGAGCGCCTCGAAAGCCTCGCGCTCGCTCAGGTGGCGCAGGAAACACATGATCAGCGAGGCGTCGATGCCGAACGCGGCCTGCGCGTCCACGCAGGCGCGGTGCAGGCCGTTGACCACCACCGACGCGTCCAGGCCGTGGCCGGTATGGGTCTGCGTGTCGAAGAAGATCTCGGCATGCAGCACGTTGTCGGCATGGGCACGCGCCAGGTAGGCGTGTGCCATGTCGTAGAAGTCCTGCTCGGTGCGCAGCACCGTGGTGCCGGTGTGGTAGATGTCCAGGAAGTCCTGCAGGTTGTTGAACACGTAGGCCCGGCGCAGCGACTCCACGTCCGGGTAGTCGAGCGTCATGCCGTTGCGCTGCGCCAGCTGGAAGATCAGCTCCGGCTCCAGCGAGCCCTCGATATGCATGTGCAGCTCGGCCTTGGGCATGGCGCGCAGCAGATCGGGCAGGCGGTCCGGCGCGACGGGTTTGACTTTCACGGTGGCATCCTTCCTCTCGAAAAAACAAAAGGGCTGCCGACGGGCAGCCCTTGCAGGCAAGGCCCCGCGCCTGACGGCAACGGGGCCGGCGCACTGCTTATTTGCTGCCGGGCACCTTGCCTTCGACGCCCTTGACGTAGAAGTTCACGCCGCCCAGGAACTTGTCGTCGGCCACGACGTCCTTGGCCAGGATCTCCTTGCCGTCCTGGCCCACGATCGGGCCCTTCCAGATCGCGAACGTGCCCTCCTTCAGGCCGGCCTTGATCTCGTCGATGCGGGCCTTGGTCTCGGCCGGCACGTCCTCGGCGATCGACACCATGTCGATGGCGCCTTCCTTGTGGCCCCACCACACGCCGCCGCCGCCCTTCCAGGTGCCGTCCAGTGCCTCACGGGTGGCCTGGATGTAATACGGCGCCCAGTTGATGATGGCCGAGCCCAGGTGGGCCTTGGGACCATAGGCGGTCATGTCGGAATCCCAGCCGAAGGCGCGCTTGCCCTTGTCCTGCGCGGTCTTGAGCACGGCCGGCGAGTCGGTGTTCTGGAACAACACGTCGGCGCCGCCGTTGATCAGCGAGGTCGCCGCTTCGGTTTCCTTTGGCGGGTTGAACCATTCGTTGACCCAGACCACCTTGGTCTTGATCTTCGGATTGCTCGACTGCGCACCCAGCGTGAAGCTGTTGATGTTGCGGATGACCTCGGGAATCGGCACCGACGCGACCACGCCCAGCGTATTGCTCTTGGTCATCTTGCCGGCGATGACGCCGGCCATGTAGGCGCCTTCGTAGGTGCGGCTGTCGTAGGTGCGCATGTTCTCGGCCTGCTTGTAGCCGGTCGCATGCTCGAACTTGACGTCCTTGAAGTCGGGCGCGATCTTGAGCATCGGCTCCATGTAGCCGAAGGTGGTGCCGAAGATCAGCTTGTTGCCCTGGCTGGCCATGTCGCGCAGCACGCGCTCGGCATCGGCCGACTCGGGCACGTTCTCGACGAACGAGGTCACGACCTTGTCGCCGAATTCCTGCTCGACCGCCTTGCGGCCCTGGTCGTGCGCATAGGTCCAGCCGCCGTCGCCCACCGGGCCGACGTAGGCAAATGCGATCTTCAGCGGCTCGGGCTTGGCGGGCGCCGGGGCCGCCACGGGAGCGGCTTCGGGTGCTGGCGCGGGCGCCGGTTCCTCCTTCTTGCCGCAACCCGCCAACACGGCGGCGGCAATGGCCGACAACGCGGCCATCTGGATCAGGGATCGTTTCTTCAGGTCAGTCATGGTCTTCCTCGATTAGGGAACAGCAAATACGCTCGATTATGAGCCGGGATAAAACGGCTTTCCGATCGACGCCGGCATATTGATGCGAATCCATTGCGGGTTACGCGATATCAGCGCCAGCACGACGATCGTGGCCAGGTAGGGCAGCATGGTCAGGAACTGGCTCGGCACCTCGACGCCGATGCCTTGCAGATGGAATTGCAGCATGGTCACGCCGCCGAACAGGTAGGCACCCAGCAAGACCCGCGCCGGACGCCAGGTGGCGAAGGTGGTCAGCGCCAGCGCGATCCAGCCCTTGCCCGACACCATGCCTTCGACCCACAGCGGGGTATAGATGATGGACAGGTAGGCGCCGGCCAGGCCGCACAAGGCCCCTCCCACCACCACCGCCAGCAGGCGGATGCGCCGCACCGGGTACCCCAGCGCGTGGGCCGATTCCGGACTCTCGCCGACGCTGCGCATGACCAGCCCGGCGCGGGTGCGGTACATGAACCAGATCAGCGCCGCGGCGAACAGCACGGTCAGGTAGACCAGCGGATGGTGGCGAAACAGCGCCGGGCCCAGCAGCGGGATGTCGGCCAGCCACGGGATCGCGAACGACGGCCGCTCCGGCATGCGGGCCTGCACGTAGCCGGTTCCGACGAAGGCGGAGAAACCGGCACCGAACAGCGTCAGCGCCAGCCCGGTCGCGTACTGGTTGGTGTTGAGCCAGATCACCAGCAGGCCGAACAGGGCCGCCAGGACCGCGCCGGCCGCGATGCCGGCGACAAAACCCAGGCCATCGCTGCCGGTGTGCACAACGGTGGCGAAACCGGCGATGGCGGCGCACAGCATCATGCCCTCGGCGCCCAGGTTCACGATGCCGACCTTCTCGTTGATCAGCAGGCCCAGCGAGGCCAGCGCCAGCACGGTGCCGGCGTTGAGGGTGGCTGCGACCAGCAATGCATAGGAATCCATCATGCCCTCCCCGCACGGCCGATCCGCAGCCGGTAGTTCACCAAGGTATCGCAGGCCAGCAGGCAGAACAGCAACAGGCCCTGGAACACGCCGGTCAGCGACTTGGTCAGGCCCAGCCGGGACTGCGCCATCTCGCCGCCGATGTAGAACATGCTCATCAGGATGGCCGAAAACACCATGCCCACCGGATGCAGCCGCCCCACATAGGCCACGATGATGGCGGCAAAGCCGTATCCGGCCGGCAGATAGGTCGTCAGCTGGCCGATCGGGCCGGCCACCTCGAGCCCACCGGCCAGGCCGGCCGCGCCACCGGAGATCAGCAGCGCCGTCCACAAGGCCTGGCGCGACGAATAACCGG
Organism: Burkholderiaceae bacterium; assembly: GCA_041581405.1. GTDB lineage: Bacteria > Pseudomonadota > Gammaproteobacteria > Burkholderiales > Burkholderiaceae_C > CAISIP01. The sequence continues at coordinate 1,027 of JBFIDI010000074.1, read as the reverse complement.
CGTAACGGGCCGCGGCCGGTGCCAGGCCGCCGACCTGCTGCGCAAATCCGGCCCGCGTGCGGAACAGGAAGACCCACATCGCCAGCACGCCGACGATGGCGAACAACACGCCGATGCTCACCCGCGAGCCATCGAACAGCCGGGGAATACGCGTGACCGCCTCGAAGGTCTTGGTCTGCGGAAAGTTGAAGCCCTGCGGATCCTTCCAGGGCCCGCCGACCAGGTAGCTGAGCAGCTGCGCGGCGACATAGACCAGCATCAGGCTGACCAAAATCTCGTTGGCATTGAAGCGGTCACGCAGCAGCGCGGTGATGGCCGCCCACACCATGCCGCCGACCACGCCGGCCAGCACGATGGGCACGAGGATCCAGGCACCGGTGGTCTTGTCGGCCATCAGCGCGACGCCGCCGGCGAAGATGGCGCCGATGATGTACTGGCCTTCGGCACCGATGTTCCACACATTGGAGCGAAAGCAGATCGCCAGCCCCAGCGCGATGATCAGCAGCGGCGTGGCCTTGACCAGCAGTTCGCCGACCTGGTAGCCGCTGCTGATCGGCAGCCAGAAGAACATCTCCAGCCCGCGCAGCGGGTCCTTGCCCAGCGCGACGAACATGACGATGCCGATCACCACGGTGAGCAGCAAGGCCAGGATCGGCGAGCCGTAGCTCCAGATGGCCGAGGGCTGGGGCCGCGCTTCAAGCCTGAGCATGGTCGGCCTCCCACAATCCGCTCATCCACTCGCCGATCTTCTCGACCGTGGCCTGTGCAATCGGTACCGACGGCGACAGCCGCCCCTTGGCGATCACGTGCAGCCGGTCGCTGAGTTCGAACAGTTCGTCGAGTTCCTCGCTGACCACCAGCACCGCGCAGCCCTGGTCGCGCAGTTCCAGGATCTCGCTGCGGATCTGGGCCGACGCACCCACGTCCACGCCCCAGGTCGGCTGCGAGACGATCAGCAATTTCGGCCTGGCGTCGATCTCGCGCCCGACGATGAACTTCTGCAGGTTGCCGCCGGACAAGGACCGGG
>JBFIDI010000073.1:0-16118 GCA_041581405.1 Burkholderiaceae bacterium | reverse complement strand
GGTGTCGACCGCGGTCTTGATGATGGACGGGTATTCGTCGCCGGTCAGCGAAAAGAACTCCCCGGTGCCGCCGGCCGCGAACAACGCGGACGCGCCGTACGGGGCCAGCCACTCCAGCCGCTCGACATAGGTCTTGGGCCGGAAGTCGCCTTGTTCATCGAAGTCGGTGAGCGGAAACGACAGCAGGCCGGAACTGAGGATGGTCTTGAGGTCTTGGGGGTTCATGCGGTGCTTTCTATGGGTCAAGGAAGATGGAGTGATCGGCGTCAGCTCGAGTCCGCGGCGCCGCCATGGGTGGCCGACTTGGCCGCGTCGCGCATGCGCGACGCGGCGTCGGCGTTGACGGCACCGGGGGGAATCCGGCCCTGCAGGATGTCCGCGGTCTGCGCCACGGTTTCCAGCGCCTGGTGTTCGATCGCCGGTGGCGTCAGGCCGCCGATATGCGGGGTGGCGATGACCTTCGGATGGCGCGCCAGTGCGGGCGAAGGCATCTGGTCCTCGGCACGGCCGACGTCGAGCGCGGCGCCGGCCAGATGCCCGCTGTCCAGCGCCTGCAACAAGGCCGCGTCGTCGACCAGGTTGCCGCGCCCGGCATGGATGAAGAAGCTGCCCGGGCGCATCGCCGCAAAGGCGCGCGCGTCCATCATGTTCTCGGTCTCGGCGTTGGCCGGTGCCAGGCACGCCGTGTAGTCGCTGCGCCGCAGAAGTTCGGGCATCGGCACCTGCGCCACGCCCGGTGCGTCGACCGTGACGAACGGGTCGGACACCAGCACCTGCATGCCCAGCGCACGGGCCACCGGGCACAGGTAACGGGCGATCCGCCCGTATCCGATGATGCCCAGCGTCGCGCCGCGCAACTCGCGTCCCATGCGTGGCTGGGCGACCCCCTGGGTGCGGTATTCCAGTGTGGCCGTCGTGATGTGCCGGCCCAGGTCGACCATGACACCGACGATCCATTCGGACACCGATGCCATGAAGCCGGCACTGGCCTGCGTGACCAGGATGCCGTGGGCGCTGGCGGCCGCCACGTCGATGGTGCGGATGTCGACCGCGCAACGCACGATGGCGCGCACGTCGCCCATGCCGGCGCACGTGGCCGCGTCGACCGGTGTCTGCCGGTAGGCGATCACGGCATCGCAGCCGCGCGCGGCCGCCACCAGCGCCGCGCCGGCCAGGTCGTCGTCGGTCGGATTGAGCCGCACCTGTGCAATGCTCCGCAGCCGTGCGAGCGCCTCGTCACCGAAGTAGGTCGCCAGGCGATTGCGCGGATGCGTGACCAGCACCAGGGGCAACATCACACACCCACCAGACGCGGCAGCCACAAGGACAGTTCCGGCACGTAGGTCACGATGCCGAGCACGACGATCAGCAGGCCGAAGAACGGCAGCAAGGCCTTGACGACCTGTTCGATCGGCAACTTGCCGACCGCGCTGCCGACGAACAGCACCGAACCGACCGGCGGCGTGATCAGGCCCATGCCGAGGTTGACGATCATGATCATGCCGAAATGCACCGGATCGATGCCCACCGACTGCACCACCGGCAGCAGGATGGGTGTCAGGATCAGCAGCAGGGCGGCCATGTCCATCAGCGTGCCGAGTGCGAGCAGCAGGAAGTTGATCAGCAACAGGATGGTGTAGCGGTTGTCGGTGAAGCTGGTCAGCGCCGTGGTGATCTTCAGCGGGATCTGCATCAGGGTCATGATGTAGCCGAAGCTGGCGGCAAAACCGATCAGGATCATGACGATGGACACCGTCTTGACCGTGCGATGCACCAGCTTGGGCAGGTCGCGCCAGCGGTAGTCGCGGTAGATGAACATGGTCACGAAGAAGGCCCACAACACCGCGATCGACGCGGACTCGGTCGCGGTGAAGACACCCGACAGGATGCCCCCGAGGATGATCACCATCGTGGCGAGACCCCACATCGCATCGGCCGCAATCCGCAGGGCCTGGCGCAGCGGCATGGATTCGCCGACCGGGAAGTTGCGCTTCTTCGCGACGTACAGGCAATAACCGGCCAGGGTCAGGCCCAGCAGCAGGCCGGGCAACACACCGGCCATGAACAATGCCGCGATCGAGATCGAGCCGCCGGCCGCCATCGAGTAGATGACCGCGTTGTGGCTCGGGGGAATCAAGGTGGCCTGGATCGACCCGCTGACGGTCAGCGCGGTGGCGAAGTCGCGGGGGTAACCTTTCTTGACCATCTCGGGAACCATAACCGAACCGATGGATGCGGTATCGGCCACCGAGGACCCCGAGATGGCGCCGAAGAACGTGGAGGCCAGGATGTTGACCAGCGACAGGCCGCCACGCACGAAGCCCACCAGCACGCCGGCAAACGCGACCAGCCGGCGCGACATGCCGCCTTCGGCCATGATGGCGCCGGCCAGCACGAAGAACGGAATGGCCAGCAGCGAGAACTTGTTGACGCCGCTGGCGATCTGGATCATCACCGCGTCGATCGGCAGCTCGATCCACACGGCGCCGACCAGCGCCGCCAGGCCCAGGGAATAGGCCACCGGCATGCCGATGGCCACCAGCAACGCGAAGCTGCCCAGCAGGACGAATGCATCCATGTTCAAGCCTCCGCCGTGTCGTTGACATGGTCGAACACGACCACGGCGCGATCATGCTGGGTGCCGAACACCAGGTTCTCCAGCACGAAGAACAAGGTCAGCAGGCCGCCGATCGGGACCGGCGAATAGGTCGCCCCCACCGGCATCCACGGCAGCGACGTGATGGTCTGGCCCATGGTCTCGAGGCACAGCTTGGTGCCGTAGACGATCATGAACAGGCTGACCACCAGCATCAGCAGGTGGACCAGCCAGCGGCACGCCGCACGCAGGTTCGCCGGCAGGCGGTCGGTCAGCATGGCCACGGCGATGTGGGCGCCGGCCCGGTAGGCCGCCGCCGCGCCGACGAAGGTGAAGATCACCATCAGCAGGATCGCGATCGGCTCCGGCCATTGCGCGCCGAACCCCAGCACGTAACGCGCGAAGACGCCGATCGGGATGATGATGCTCATGACGAAGATGGACATGCCGGCAACCCAGATACATGCCAGGTAGACACCGTCGAGTGCCGAGAGAATCGCATTCTTCATGGATGAATGGCCGACCAGCGGCGTCAAGGGAAGACAGGGGTGAGAGCGGGGCGTGCGCATCCATCCGGAACACCCGCGGGTGTTCCGGACCGAGCGCGGATACGGCGTTTACTTGACGGCCGCGATCCGGGCCATCAGGTCGGCGTAGGGCGCGCCGTATTTGGCCCGCACCGGCGCGGTGGCGTCGAAGAAGGGCTTCTGGTCGACCTCGATGAATTCGACGCCGGCGGCCTTGAGCTTGGCGCTGTAGTCGGCCACGCTCTTGTCCCACAACACGCGTTGCTCCATCTGGGCTTCGCGTCCCAGCTTCTTGATCAGCGCCTGATCGGCCGGCGAGAGCTTGTCGTACGCGACCTTGGACATCACGACCAGTTCGGGAATGATCAGGTGGTTCGTCTGCGCGTAATACTTGGCGCCGGTCGTGTAGTGGTTGGTCGTGAACATGCTGGGCGGGTTGTTCTCGGCGCCGTCGATCACGCCGGTCTGCAAGGCGCTGTAGACCTCGGGGTAACCCATGGCGATGCCGTTGCCGCCCAGGGCGTTCATCGTGTCGATGAACAGCGGGTTGCCCATCATGCGGATCTTCTGGCCCTTGAGGTCGGCGGGGCTGCGCACCGGCTTCTTGGTGTAGACGCTGCGCGAGCCGCCGTCCTGCCAGGCCAGCGCCACCAGACGGGCCGGGCTGGCGCTGATCTTGTCGAGGATCTCCTGGCCGATCGGGCCGTCGATGACCGCACGCATATGGGCTTCGTTGCGGAACACGAACGGCATGTTGAACACGTTGACGTCCGGCACGACCGAACCCAGCGGGCCGAGCGAGGTGCGCAGGATGTGGATCGCGCCGATCTGCGTCTGCTCGATCATCGTCTTCTCGTCGCCCAGCACGCTGCTGGGGAACATCTGCATCTTGTACTTGCCGCCGGTGGCGGCTTCGAATTTCTTGCCCATGTTCTCGGTCGCGACCACGGTCGGGTCACCCGGCGGGTGCACGTCGGCGGCCTTGAGCACCGTCTGGGCGCCGGCGTGCATCGACGCGGACAAGGTGGCAGCGGCCAGGGTGGCCGCAACAAGGGTTCTGCGCATGATCATGTCTGTCTCCTGAGGAATGGAAAGAGGGATGGGAACGGCGAGGTGCAGGGAAGAAAAAGGCGTCAGGCACCGGCTGACGGAAATCGTGTGAAGCGGGGTTCGGGGCGTCCCGGCACGCCCGCGTCGATGGCGAACACGGCGCCGCACAGGCCGGCCGAGACGCCGGCCGGGCAGATGGAGGTGACGAACAAGGTGTCGAGCCCCGGCCCGCCGAAGGCGCACATGGACGGCTTGGCCACCGGCACCGGCACCAACGACAGCACCTGGCCCCGCGGGTCGACACGCAACACGACGCCGGCGTCGTTGCCGCAGATCCAGTAACAACCTTCGCTGTCGACGGCGGCGCCGTCCGGGCGCCCCGGCAGATGGGTCATGTCCAGGAACTCGCGGCCGGCGCCGATGCGGCCCTGCGCCAGGTCGAATTCGAACGCCCAGATCTTCTGCACGCTGGGGTGGGAGTCGGAGAAATACATCGTCCGGTCGTCCGGGCTGAAGGCCAGCCCGTTGGGCGTGACCAGGCCTTCGCAATGGGCCGGGCTCAGGCCGCGTTCATCGAGGCAATACCACGCGCCGACCGGTGCCGCCAGCGACATGTCCATGCACATGGTGCTGATCCAGAAGCGGCCACTGGCATCGCATCGCCCGTCGTTGCAGCGCATGTTGGACATCGGATGCGTGATCGTGGCGAGCCGCGTGGCGTCGACCGCGGGCGCGTCGCGCAGTCGCAGGGCGAACACGCCGCTCTCCATTGCCGCCACGACGACGCCGTCATCGGCCAGCGCGATGCATCCGACACGCTCCGGGGTGTTCCAGGTCTGCTGCGTTCCGCTGGCCCAGTCGAGCCGATGGACGTGGCGTCCCTCGATGTCGACCCAATACAGGGCCTGGGTTTGGACGTCCCAGACCGGCGACTCGCCGACCGCGTCGCGGCCGGTCGAGACGACCCGTGCTCCGTTGGAGCCGGCCTGCATGGTCTTCATTCGAACGGCCCCATGGTCACGAAGGCGCCGCCCTGGAACTGCACCGCGGGGTCGGCCAGGTCGGGTGCACTGGTACGTGCGTACACGGCGTCGCGGAACACGTCGGAACTGTCCTGCGGCTGGTATCCGATATGACGGGCGCCAGTGTTGTCCCACCAGGTGACCGCGTTGTCGGACATGCCGTAGATCACGCTCCAGCCCAGCACCGGTGTCGTCAGGCAGGCGGTGATCAAGCGATGCAGGTCGTCGAAGCTCATCCAGGTGGCCAACATGCGCCGATCCCTGGGCTCGGGAAAGGACGAGCCGATGCGGACACAGGCGGTTTCGATGCCGTACCGGTCGAAATAAAACCGCGCGACGTCTTCGCCAAAGGCCTTGCTCAGGCCGTAGAAACCGTCCGGGCGCGGCGCGGCTTCGACGCCAATGGTCTCGCTCTGGCGGTAAAAGCCGGTCACGTGGTTGGAGCTGGCAAACACGACACGTTTCACGCCATGCTTGCGCGCCGCCTCGTACAGGTTGACGATGCCGACGATGTTGGCAGCCAGGATGGGATCGAACGGGCCTTCGACGGAGATGCCGCCGAAATGCACGATGGCGTCGACACCCTGCACCAGGCCGCTGACCGCCTGCGCGTCGGCCAGGTCCGCCAGCTGCACTTCCTCGCCGGGCCGTGCGTCGCCGAATGCCAGCCGGTCCGACAGGCGCAACACCGCGCAATTGGCCTTGAGCCGCTCGCGCATCTCGCGGCCGAGATTGCCGGCCGCGCCGGTCATCAGGATTCGTTCGTGGCTCTGGATCGTCATCGCGCAGACCTCTTGTTGTGGCGCAGGCAGGGTTCGCTTTGTCTCGGCTGGACTTTTGCGGCAGGTTTGCTAAAGTCGCCGCATCGTCTCTTCTTGTCAGTCATATGTTGTCTGACAACTGAAATTGTCAACATCGACTTTGGGGCTGTCAAGCTTTTTTTGATGGAATCCGTGAAAACCCCAGGCACATCCATGCCGCCGTCCGGCGCGAATACCCCGGCCGCGGCACGGCGGCGTCCGCGCGGACTGGTGCTGGAAATCGTCGGTACGCTGGAGGCCGAGATCCGCGCCGGCCAGCTGCCGGTGGGCAACAAGCTGCCGACCGAGGCCGAGATCATGCATCGCTTCGACGTCAGCCGCACCGTCGTACGCGAGGCCTTGTCCCGGTTGCAGGCCTCGGGCCTGGTCGAGACCCGCCACGGCATCGGGACCTTCGTCAGCCCGCCCGAACCCGCGAGCAACTTCCGCATCTCCAGCCAGGACTTCGCCACCGTCGCCGACGTGATCGCGGTGCTGGAGCTGCGCATCAGCCTGGAGACCGAGGCCGCCGGCCTGGCCGCCCAGCGGCGCAGCGCCGAACACCTGGTCGCGATGCAGGCGGCGCTCGACGCGTTCCAGAGCTCGATCCAGCAGGACTCGGACGCGGTGCCACCCGATTTCCAGTTCCACATGGAGGTGGCGCGCGCCACCGGCAATCGGCATTTCACCGACCTGATGACCTATCTGGGCGCCATGATCATTCCCCGCACCCGGGTCAACACGCCGCAACACGCGCCCGAAGGCCGCCTGAGTTATCTGCAGCGGGTCAACGGCGAGCACGAGAACATCTTTGCGGCGATCCGCAACCGGGACGCCGACGCGGCACGCGCCGCCATGCGTACCCATCTGAGCAACAGCCGGGAGCGGCTGCGCCGCGCGCAATCCGCCGAGCCCGGCAGCGACGTCCATCCGTCCTGAAGCCGGCGCCCGCCGCCGGCCTCAGGTCGAACAAGTCGTACGATGACTGACCAATTACTTCTTCATCCCGCCGAACTGGAATCACCAACCATGACCTCGACCCCCCCGGGCGCCGACACGGCGCCGCGCGATACTCCCCGTGTCACCCGCCTGCGCGTGATCCCGATTGCCGGACGCGACGGCATGTTGCTCAACCTGAGCGGCGCCCATGCGCCGTTCTTCACCCGCAACCTGGTGATCCTGACCGACAGCGACGGCCGCACCGGCGTCGGCGAGGTGCCGGGCGGCGAGAAGATCCGCCAGACGCTGGAAGACGCGCAATCGCTGGTGGTCGGCCATGCCATCGGCGACTGGAACGGAACCCTCAACCGCCTGCGCCAGGCCTTCTCCGAGCGCGACAACGCCGGCCGCGGCAACCAGACCTTCGACCTGCGCGTGGCCATCCACGCGGTCACCGCCGTCGAAAGTGCACTGCTGGACCTGCTCGGCCAGCATCTGCAGGTACCGGTGGCGGCGTTGCTGGGCGAAGGCCGGCAACGCGACGTGGTCGACGTGCTGGGCTACCTGTTCTACGTCGGCGACCGCACCAAGACCGATCTGCCGTACGCCGGCGAACCCGACGCGACCGACGACTGGTGCCGGCTGCGGCACGAAGCCGCGCTCGACCCGCAGGCCATCGTGCGGCTGGCCGAGGCCAGTTTCGCGCGATACGGCTTCCGGGATTTCAAGCTCAAGGGCGGGGTGCTGCGCGGCGAAGAGGAGATGGAAGCCATCGTCGCGCTGCACGAACGGTTTCCGCAGGCACGCATCACGCTCGATCCCAATGGCGGCTGGCTGCTGCGCGACGCGATCCGGCTGTGCCGCGACCGCCATGCCGTGCTGGCCTATGCCGAGGACCCCTGCGGCGCCGAAGGCGTGTATTCGGGTCGCGAGGTGATGGCCGAGTTCCGCCGCGCGACCGGATTGCGCACCGCCACCAACATGATCGCGACCGACTGGCGCGAGATGGCGCACACGCTGGCGCTGCAGTCGGTCGACATTCCGCTGGCCGACCCCCATTTCTGGACCCTGCAGGGCTCGGTCCGGGTGGCGCAGCTCTGCCAGGCCTGGGGCCTGACCTGGGGATCACACTCCAACAACCATTTCGACGTGTCGCTGGCCATGTTCACCCATGTCGCGGCGGCCGCGCCGGGCAACGTGACCGCGATCGACACGCACTGGATCTGGCAGGACGGCCAGCGCATCACGACCGATCCGCTGCAGATCCGCGGCGGCACCATCACCGTGCCGACCACGCCGGGCCTGGGCGTGACGCTGGACATGGCCGAGGTGGAAAAGGCCCACCAGCTCTACCTGCGCCACGGGCTGGGCGCACGCGACGACGCGCGCGCAATGCAATACCTGATTCCGGGCTGGAAGTTCGATCCCAAGATGCCGGCGCTGGTGCGCTGAGCCGCGCTGGCGCGGCCGGCCGCGTTTTCAGCGGCTGAACTTGAACACCGCGGTGCCGGCCAGCAGGTTCGGCAGCGCGCGCACCGTGCGCCCGTCCTGCAGGCCGAACTTGTCCTGGATCCGCAAGCCGTTGCGCAACGCCAGCAACTCGAAATCGGCAAAGGTGCCGACCCGGATGTTCGGCGTGTCGTACCACTGGTAGGGCAGGCGGCGCGTGACCGGCATGCGCCCGCGCGCAATGCTGACGCGATTGGGCCAGTGCGCGAAATTGGGAAACGCGACGATGCCGATGCGCCCGACGCGCGCCGTCTCCTGGAGCACGACCTCGGTGTTGCGCAGGTGCTGCAGCGTGTCGATATGCAGCACCACGTCGAAGCTGGCGTCTTCGAAGATCGCCAGGCCTTCGTCCAGGTTGAGCTGGATCACGTTCACGCCGCGGCGCACGCAGGCCAGCACGTTCGCATCGTCGATCTCGATGCCGTAGCCGCTGCACGCGCGGCTCGCCTGCAGATGGGCCAGCAGGGCACCGTCGCCGCAGCCCAGGTCGAGCACGCGCGAGCCCTCGGGCACCAGGCGCGCGACCGCTTCCATCGTGGCCAGGTCACTCATGCTCCACCTCCCGGGGTCTGGGCCACGGCAATACGCTCGAAATACGAGCGGACCAGGCCGGTGTAGCGCGGGTCGTCGAGCAGGAAGGCGTCATGGCCGTGTGGTGCTTCGATCTCGGCGTAACTGACGTCGCGCCGGTTGTCGAGCAGCGCCTTGACGATTTCGCGGCTGCGCGCCGGCGAGAACCGCCAATCGGTGGTGAAACTCACCAGCAGGAAACGCGCGCTCGCCCGCGCCAGCGCCTGGCTCAGGTCGCCATCGTATTCCCGCGCCGGATCGAAATAGTCCAGCGCCCGCGTGATCAGCAGGTAGGTGTTGGCGTCGAAATATTCGGCGAACTTGTCACCCTGGTAACGCAGGTAACTCTCGATCTGGAATTCCACCTCCTGCGTGCTGTAGCGGTAACCGCCGGCGCCGGGCAGGCCGGCCCCGCCGCCCTCGTCGACACCGGACATCAGCGCCTGGCGCAAGGCGCGGCCGAACTTGGCGTTCATGACGTCGTCGCTGAGGTAGGTGATGTGGCCGATCATCCGGGCGATGCGCAGGCCGCGCTTGGGCTTGGTCTCGGCCCGGCCGTCCTGGGCGTAGAAATGGCCGTTGTTGAAGTCCGGATCGGTGACGATGGCCCTGCGCGCGACCTCGTTGAAGGCGATGTTCTCGGCCGTCAGGTTGGGCGCGCTGGCGATCACCACCGCGTGGCGCACCCGCTGCGGGTATTGCAGCGACCAGCTCAGCGCCTGCATGCCGCCCAGGCTGCCCCCCATGACGGCGGCCAGCGTCTCGATACCCAGCGCGTCCAGCAGCCGGGCTTGCGCATCGACCCAGTCCTCGACGGTCACGACCGGGAAATCGGCGCCGTAGATCCGGCCCGTATCCGGGTTCACGTGCATCGGCCCGGTGGAACCGAAACACGAGCCCAGGTTGTTCACGCCGATGACGAAGAATCGGTTGGTGTCCACCGGCTTGCCCGGTCCGATCATGTTGTCCCACCAGCCTTCCGACTTGTCCTGCCCGGCGTAACGGCCCGCCAGGTGATGCGAGGCATTGAGCGCATGGGCCACCAGCACCGCATTGGAGCGATCGGCATTGAGCGTGCCGTAGGTCTCGTAACACAGGTCGTAGGCCCGGATCGATCCTCCGCTGCGCAGCGGCAGCGGATCAGCGAAATGGTGTGTGGAAGGCGAAACAAGCATGAAAAATCCCGGCGACGCTAAAAGCGGGGCCGGGATCGGTGTGCCGTCTTTAGCTGATTTTCGGGGTTCCAGGACCCCGGTGCCCGCAAGCTGTAGCAAATCGGCACAAGCCCCGAGTATAGGCCCGTACCGCCGCGGCAGGCCACCACCGGATCCGCAGGCAGCCCGGATGCGCCCGGACAGGACCCGGGCGCCCGTGTTGTCCATCGTGTCGGGCGGCATGCGGGTACCGGCTCCTACAATCCGCAACGAACATGCCGCTGGAACCCGAAACGTCTTTCGAACAACAACTGGTGGCGAACCGCGACTACCTGCTGAAGTTCGCCCGGCTGCAGCTGCGCAACGAGACCTGGGCCGAAGACGCGGTTTCCGAAACCATCATCGCGGCGTTGGCCAAGCCGCAGGCTTTCGGCAATCGATCGCAGCTCAAGACCTGGCTGGTCGGCATTCTCAAGCACAAGGTGATCGACATCTTCCGGCTCCATGCCCGTACCGTCGTGCTCGATGCCGACGCGGACATGGCACATGCCAACGACGAGCTCGATGCGCTGGTTTTCAAGGCCAACGGCCATTTCGCACAGGCGCCGGCGAACTGGGGCAACCCGGAACAGGACCTGCAGTCGCAACAGTTTTTTGCCGTGCTCGAAGCCTGCACCGAGAAAATGCCGCCCGCCATGGGACGGGTATTCCTGATGCGGGAGTGGCTCGAGCTCTCCAGTGACGATATCTGTAAGGAGCTGGGTCTGTCGGCGACGAACCTGTATGTCACGCTGCACCGCGCGCGGCTGCGCCTGCGCGAGTGCCTGGAGCTGAACTGGTTTGGAGCCCGGCCGGATTCACGATGAAAACAACACTACCCTTCATGCCCACATGCAAGGAGGCGGCGGCCTTGCTGATTGCCAATGAAGATCGTGTGATCAGCCTGAGCGACCGGGTCCGGGTACGGCTGCACCTGCTGGCCTGCAAGACCTGCCCGAACTTCGAGCGCCAGTTGCTGACCATGCGAAATGCCATGCGGCAGTGGCGCAACTACAGCTCGGACGAGCCGCCCGCACCCGACCGCTGATCGCCCGCAAGGCCGCGCCAGACAAGGAATTGGCGGCCCAAAAACCCCTTCACAAATAATTTGCAATATTTTTAAGTTGGCGCATAATTCGCCCGGTATCGCCAAAAGAATGGCGATACTAGTTTGCGGTGATTAGTCAGTTTTCGCGTCTGCTTTATTCTTCATTGGTTTGTTGATTGCGGTTATCGGACTCCATCGCTTTTTGAGTCATTTTCAGGAGTCCTTGATGGGCAACAAACTTTACGTGGGCAACCTGCCCTATTCCTTCCGCGACGAAGACCTCCAGCAAGCCTTTTCGGCCCACGGCAGCGTCTCCAGCGCCAAAGTCATGATGGAGCGTGACACCGGCCGCTCGAAGGGTTTCGGCTTCGTCGAAATGGGCAGCGATGCCGAGGCACAGACCGCCATCAGCGCCATGAACGGCCAGCAGGTCGGTGGCCGCGGTCTGGTTGTCAACGAAGCCCGTCCGATGGAGCCACGTCCTCCCCGTAGCGGTGGCTTCGGCGGCGGCGGCGGTGGTGGTTACGGCGGCGGCGGTGGCCGCAGCGGCGGCGGCGGCGGTTACGGCGGCGGCGGCGGCGGCGGTGGCCGCAGCGGCGGCGGCGGCTACGGCGGTGGTCGCAGCAGCTACTGATACGCAGCGGGGCTTCATGCTTGCATGAAGCCTGGCAATACAAAAGGGGCCTTGCAGGCCCCTTTTCTTTTGTCCGCCGCTCGATCCGCCCGCGGCGCAGGCGCCGATCAAGCCTCGTCGCTGCGGCGCTTGCGCGGCCGGCCGGCAAACACCGCATCGAACACGCGATTGGGCAGCATGCGCAGCAGTTTGGCCACGACACCCATCTGCCACGGAATCACCTGGTAGCTGACACCCGCCCGGATGGCGCGGAACGCCACATCGGCGAACCGGCCTGGCGGGATCAGGAAGGGCATCGAATACCGGTTGCCCTGCGTCAACGGCGTATCGACGTAACCGGGGCACAAGGTCACGACCCGCACCCCGGTGGAGCGCAACTCGCCACGCAAGGACTCGCAATAGGCGATCACCGCGGCCTTGCTGGCGCAATAGGCACCGTGACCCGGAAAACCGCGAATGCCGTTGACGCTGCCGATACCCACCAGCACACCGGAGCCACGCTGGCGCATCGCGTCGATGAACGGATGAAACGTCGCCGCCATGCCGATGTTGTTGACCGCGAACACGCCCGCCATCACATCGAGATCGGCACGTTGCGCCGTATCCATGCCCACGCTGATGCCGGCGTTGGCGACAACCACGTCGGGCAATCCCTGGGCCCGGATACATGCATGCCCGGCGGCCACCACGCTGTCGATATCGGACACGTCGGCCACGTAGGCGCGCCATCGCTGCGGGTCCAGTTGCGCCGCCGCCGCCCACTGCGCAATGGCATCGCCCCGCCGCGCGACCAGCGCCAGCGCATACCCGTCCTGGTAGAAACGCAGCGCCAGGGCCTGGCCAATGCCGCTGGAAGCCCCGGTGATGAAGATCAGCCTGGCTGGCACATGCGCCCTAGGGTTTGGTCGTGGTCGCGGACGGCTGCTTGGGATTGATCACGCCCTTGACCCGGCCTTGCATCACCATGACCTGGTTGACGTTGTCGAAATCCATGGTGTCACCGACAAAGACGTCGTTGCCGCGCCGCAGCTGCACCGGCTTGTCGGAGGTCACGCGTTCGGTCTCGGTGTTGGTATGCAGGTATTCACCACGGAACTCGATGCGCGGCACGATGTTGCCGTCCTTGTCCGGTTGCGCCTCGCGCACCACCACGGCGTTGCCGAACAACTCCACCACGGTTGCGTCGCCGTCCGTCAGCGCACGATTCGCGGTGGCCGTCGTGAGCCGCCCCTGGTCGTCGTAACTGCGAATGCGGATACGGTCGATCTCCAGCAGGTCGGTGTCCGGGAAATGCCGCCCGGCAACTCCGAACACCTCGCTCTTGAGCCGACCGGATTCGACGAAGGTGATCACCGAGAAGTCCTTCATGAAATAGTCGGGCTCGTGGCGCACCGACTGCTCGACCACCGGCGTGGCCGGCTTGGGCGAGTTCTGCACCAGCCAATAGGTGCCCAGCGCCATCAAAGCCATGACCGCGATGGGCAGGTAGATCGACACCCGATCCCAGATCACCAGCAACAGGTGGATCACGGCACGGCGTCCTGCAGGTATTGCGCGTACCGGCCCGCCGCCATCAGCAACAGGTCGCAGAATTCGCGCGCCGCACCGTGACCGCCACGACGCATGGTCACGTAGTCGACCGCGGCCAGGACTTCCGCATGGGCATCGGGCGGCGCCGCCGAGAACCGGCACCGGCGCATCAGCGGAAGATCCGGCCAATCGTCGCCGATCACGGCCGCCTGCTCCCAGGCGAGCTGCAAGGCCTGCAGGCGCTCCTGCGCCACCTGAGCCTTGTCCTTGACCCCGCAGAACACCTCGTCAATGCCCAGGGCCTTGAGCCGCACCCGCAACGGCCTGGAGTCGCGCCCGGTGATGACGATCGGCACGACGCCCGAGGCTCGCAGCAGGCCCAGGCCGTATCCGTCGAGCACATGGAATCGCTTGATCGTCTCGCCGCCGGCCGAAAAATACAGTCCACCGTCGGTGAGCACGCCGTCCACGTCGAAGAACGCCACACGGATACCCTGCGCCTTGAGCAACAGTTCGGCCGGGTGGCGCACGACCGGCTGCATCAGATGACCTTGGCCCGCATCAGGTCGTTGCTGTTGAGCGCGCCGCACAAGACCCCCGTGTCGTCGACCACCAGCACGCTGGTGATGCGGTGCAGCTCCATCAGATGCGCCGCGTCGACCGCCAGCGCATGGGGCGCGATCGTCCTGGGTGCGCGGCTCATGACCTCCTGCGCGGTCGCCACGCGCAGGTCCGCGCCTTTTTCCACCAGCCGGCGCAGGTCCCCGTCGGTGAAGATGCCGTGCAACTGCTGGCGTTCATCGACGACGGCCACCGCCCCCAGGCCCTTGCGGCTCATCTCCCGCATGACCTCGGTCATGCCGGCCTGCGACGCGACACGCGGCACGGCGTCGCCGCTGCGCATCACGTCGCGCACATGCGTCAGCAGCCGGCGCCCCAGGGCTCCGCCCGGGTGCGAGCGCGCAAAATCCTCGGCCTTGAATCCCCGTGCATCGAGCAAGGCCATGGCCAGGGCGTCGCCCATCGCCATCTGCGCCGTCGAACTGGCCGTGGGAGCCAGGTTCAGCGGGCAGGCCTCTTTTTCGACACCACAATCGAGCACCACGTCGGCGTGACGCGCCAGCGTCGAGTCCAGCCTGCCGGTCATCGCGACCACCGGCGCCCCCAGGCGCTTGACCACCGGCAGGATGGCCGCCAGCTCGTCGGACTCGCCGCTGTTGGAGATCGCCACCAGCAGGTCCTCGGCCCGGATCATGCCCAGGTCGCCGTGGATCGCCTCGCCGGTGTGCACGAACAGCGCAGCCGTGCCGGTCGATGCCAGCGTGGCCGCCATCTTGCGACCGATGTGGCCGCTCTTGCCCATGCCCATCACGACGACACGGCCACGCACGCCCAGCATGGCCTGCACGGCCTGCACGAAAGCGGGCCCGACCCGGTCCCGCAATCCGGCCAGCGCCTGCATTTCGATGTCGAAGGTCTCGCGTGCCAAACGCAAGGCCTGCTCCGCATCGAATACGGGGATGGTCGCTGCGGTGTCGGTCATGTCCTGATTTTATCGACGGGTCGGGCACTTCTCTTGCTAGTATCAGACAATGGGCGCTCTCGAACTCACTCTGGTCTACCTGCTGGCAGCAGTACTGGGGGTCGTCGTCTGCCGCTCGCTCAAGCTGCCCCCGATGCTCGGTTACCTGGCAGTGGGTGTGGTCATCGGGCCCAACGCGCTCGCACTGGCGGAAAACTCGGAAGCGGTACGCCATCTGGGCGAGTTCGGCGTGGTGTTCCTGATGTTCGTCATCGGCCTGGAATTCAACCTGGCCAAGCTGCGCTCCATGCGTGCCCACGTGTTCGGACTGGGCGTGTTCCAGGTCTCGCTGACCATGCTGCTCGGCACCGCATCGATGCTGGTCATGGCCTACCTCATGCCGCGGTTCTGGGGCATGTCCTGGCAGACGGCGCTGGCCCTGTCCAGCGCGCTGGCGATGAGCAGCACCGCGATCGTCGTCAAGCTGATGGTGGAACGACTCGAGCTCGAGTCCGAACACGGCAAGCGGGTGATGGGTGTGCTGCTGTTCCAGGATCTGGCCGTGGTTCCGATGCTGGTGCTGATCCCCGCGCTGGGCGCCGCCGGCGAGAACCTGGCCTTGGCCCTCGGCCTGGCGGCCCTGAAGGCGACCGTGCTGATCACGGTCCTGCTGGTCGGGGGCCAGCATGTGATGCGCTGGTGGCTGACGCTGGTGGCGCGGCGCAAGAGCGACGAGTTGTTCGTGCTCAACCTGCTGCTGATCACGCTGGGCCTGTCGTGGATGACCGAAATGGCCGGCCTGAGCCTGGCGCTGGGTGCGTTCATCGCCGGCATGCTGATCTCGGAGACCGAATACAAGCACCAGGTGGAGACCGACATCCGGCCCTTCCACGACGTGTTGCTGGGCCTGTTCTTCATCAGCATCGGCATGTTGCTGGACTGGCGCCTGGTGCTCGAGCGCTGGCCGCTGGTGCTGCTGCTGGTGACGGTGCCGGTGTTGTTCAAGGCGGTGCTGGTCACCTTGCTGGCCAAGGGGCTGGGCTCGTCCTGGGGCATCTCGCTGCGCACCGGCCTGTACCTCGCGCAGGCAGGTGAATTCGGCTTCGTGCTGCTGACGCTGGCGCAGCGCAACGACCTCGTGCCGCCGGCGCTGCTCAATCCCATCCTGGCCAGCATGG
>JBFIDI010000072.1:0-16277 GCA_041581405.1 Burkholderiaceae bacterium | reverse complement strand
GAAGGGAAAACGGGGCCTGGCGCTCAGTCCAGGCGGTCGAAGATCCAGCTGATGTCCTGCTCGATGCATTGGCGCGCGCGCGCCGGGTCGCCGCGGCGGATCGCCGCGATCGTGGACTCGTGCAGCAGGTCGGGTTTCTGCTCGGCGGTGTGCAGCAGTTCGCGCTTGTCGCGCAGGTAGGGGCCGGACTGCAGCCACAAGCTTTCGATCAGGGCCATCATCACCGGCGAGCCGGCCGCGGCGTAGATCGTGAAGTGGAAGATGCGGTTTTTCTCCAGGCTGGTCGGCACGCCCTCGGGGGTGCGCCGCGCCTGCGTGATCTCGGTCGCCAGTTGTTCCAGCCTGTCCAGCGTGCCGGCGTCGAGCCGGGGGCTGGCCCATTCGGTCACCATGCCTTCGACCAGCATCCGGCTGCGGCGCATGTCGTTCAGGCGTTCGCGCGTGATCAGCGGCACCCGCGTCATGCCGTTGCGCATCGGCTCCAGGCCTTGCTGCGCGACCAGTCGGCGCAGCGCCTCGCGCACCGGCATGGTGCTCGTGCCCAGCGCGTCGGCCAGGTACTGGATGCCCAGGATCTGGCCGGCACGGTATTCGCCGTGCATCAGCTTGTTGCGCAGCGCCTGGTACACCGACTCGTTCACCGACTGGCGCACGATGGGCTGCAGTGCGGTCAGCGGGTCGGCGTGCATCGAGGCGGAAGCGGGGGATTTCATTGGAAAGATCTATGATGTTTGATCAATCATAGGGGCGAGTGTCGGAATTGGCAATCTCCGGCGATCGAATACCGCATCGAATTACTCGGTGTTTCACCCGGCACGCCGGCGCCGTCCCGGTCGAAATGGCGCTTCGATGTCGTGGTGTGCCGCGGACACCCGGGCGGGATGGGATACTCGACCCGGTATCGCGGCATCAACCAGATTGTTGAGGCGGCTGCGAAACGGACTTCTTCGACCGCACGAGCAAGGCGTTGCCTGCGGCAAACAGATACAGGCGGCATGTTCGACAAGGCTGGCTTTCGACTGTCATTGCGGCAGGTCCTGACGATTCCGTACGTCGTGCTGGTGCTCGCGCTGGCACTGGTCATCGTCGCCTTGTCGTATTCGGCCGGCAACCGCGCGGTGTATGCGGTGTCCTCCCATCTGCTGCTCGAGACCGTCGGGCGCATCGGGCAGGCCGTGGACCGGCACATCATGGGTGCGGGTGCGGTGCTGGAGGCGGCGTTTCCCGACGGCATGCCGATCGGGCCGGCGATCGACGACGAGGTCGACACGTTGCGTACCCGGTTCTGGATCGCGACCTCGTTGCATACGGACCCGAACAACTACGTCTATTACGGCAACCGCATGGGGCAGGGCATCGGCCTGTACCGCCACTCCCGCACGGAAGGCGAGTTGCGCGTCAAGTTCCGGGCGCCGGACATGCGCACGTTCTACCGCTTCACCGGCATCAATGGGGCCTTGACCTTCCATTCCCGCGAGACCCGGCTGTTCGACCCCCGGGAGCGTCCCTGGTACAAGGCGGGCGAAACACGCGACGTGCAGACCTGGACCTCGGTGTACATCGATTTCGGCACCAACGACCTGGTCGCGACCCGCGCGCGGCGCGTGCTGGGACCGGAAGGCCAGTTCGAAGGGGTGGTGGCCACCGACGTGTCGCTGCGCGCGCTCAACAACTTCGTCAGCCAGTTGCGCGTGTCGCAGAACGGACTGGCCTTCATCGTCGAGCCCAATGGCGATCTGATCGCGTCCTCGTCCGGCCCCAATGTCCGGGCCATGCCCGACGGCAGCAAGACGCGTGTCAGCGCAACCGAGAGCGACAGCCCTCGGGTGCGCGCGATCTATGCCCAGGTGCAGTCGCGGCTGGCGACACAAGGCATGCGCGCCGGCGTGCAGACCCTGAGTTTCGATACCGACGACGGGGAGATGATCCATGTCGGCTTCGACCGGGTACGCGACGACGCGGGGCTGGAGTGGATCACCGTGGTCGCCATGCCACGCAGCGACTTCATGACCGGCGTGACCGAGAACCTGGTGCGTACCGCGGCGCTGGGCCTGCTCGCCGCCGCCATCGCCATCGCGCTCGGGCTGCGCATCCTGAGCTGGGTCAGCGGCGACCTGCACCAGCTGTCCGAGGCGGCCCTGCGGGTCGGTGACGGACACCTGGCGTGGCCGGTGGGCATCAGCCGCTCCGATGAGATCGGCCAGTTGGCCACCAGTTTCGAGACCATGCAGCAGCGGCTGCAGACCGATGCCTTGACCGGCCTGGCGAACCGGGAAGCGTTCATGTTGCGGCTGCGCATGCGCATCGGTCCGACGTCCGAGCCGCCGCCCAGCCTGCGATTCGGGGTGCTGTTCATCGACCTGAACCACTTCAAGCGTGTCAACGACCGCTTCGGCCATGGAGTCGGCGACCGCGTGCTGGTCGAGGTTGCGCAGCGGCTGCGCGACACCGTGCGCGCGCGCGACCTGGTCGCCCGCCTGTCCGGAGACGAGTTCGCGGTGCTGCTGGACCGGGTCGATACCCGCGAAGACCTCGAGCAGCTGCGCCTGCATGTCGAGCGAGTGTTGCAACAGCCGCTGGCCGCGCTGGCGGGCGAGGCCACCGCGGCGCTGGAGTTCGGTGGCTCGGTCGGCGCGGCCTTTTTCCCGGACGACGGCAAGGACGCCGAGACGCTGCTCAAGAAGGCGGACCGGCGCATGTACCAGCGCAAGTTCCGGGATCGACCCAACGATCCGGCGCGGGCACTGCACCACGGGGCCGATCCGCAGGATTGAACGGCGCTGCGGCGCAAATGGGATCCGGCAAGAAAAAACCCCAGGCAATGTGATTGCCTGGGGTGATTCTTTGTGGCGGAGAGCTGAGGAGTATGCAGTGGCCGCGCAAGGTCCGTACGGTCTGCCGGGCGCGGTGTCGTGTCTGCGCGGTCCATGGATGCCAGCCTTACTTGCTGCCGGTGATGGAACGCCGGAACAGCGCCAGGCTGCCGATGAAGAACACGGCGCCCAGACCGGTGATGGTCAGCAGCTGCGGCCAGACGATGCCGAGGTCGGCGCCGCGGAACAGGACGGCCTGGGCAAAGGACATGAAGTGCCGCGAGGGCAGCAGCCAGGTCACCGGCTGGATGATGTCCGGCTGGCTTTCGATCGGTGTCATGCCGCCGGAGAGCATCATCATCGGAATGATGACCATCATCAGCAGCAGCGCGAACTGCGCCATGGTGCGGGCGATCGTGCCCAGCAGGATGCCGATCGCGGCGGCGGAAAACAGATAAATCGTCGTGCCGCCGACCAGCAGGCTGCGGGAACCGGCGATCGGCACGTCGAGGATGGACTCGACGACCAGCAGCATTGACAGCGTGAAGGCAACCAGGATGATCAGTCCATTGGCCCAGACCTTGGCCATGGCGATCTGGAATGCGGTCAGCGGCATGACCAGCAGGTGTTCGATGGTTCCGTGTTCGCGTTCGCGCAGCAGCGCTGCGCCGGTCAAGATGATAGTCAGCATCGTGATCTGGTTCAGCATTGCGCTGATCGCGCTGAACCAGGTGCCGGTGCCGTTGGGATTGAACGCGCGGCGCTGGACCAGCGTCACCGGATACGGCAGTGCCTGGTCCGAGCGCCTGGCGAAGTGGTTCACCTCGTTGCGCACGATGCTCTGGATGTAGCTGTTGCCCAGGGTCGCCTGGGTGACCGCCGTCGCGTCGATGTTGATCTGCACGCTGGGCTGGCGGCCCTGGCGCACGTCCCGTTCGAAGTTCGGAGGGATCACGAGGACGAACATGAAGCGGTCCTGGTCCATGCCGGACTCGATATCGGTCGCCGAAATCAGTTCGGGCGTCCTGAAATACGGCGGGAACAAGGCGTTGGCGATGGCACGCGAGAGCGTGGAGTCGTCTTCGTCGACGATCGCGATCGTCGCGTTGTGCACCGACTCGCTGATCGCGGTCGACTCGGAATAGATCGACAGGCTGAAGGCATAAACGATCAGCATGACCAGCACGATGTCGCTGACGACGCTGCGCAACTCCTTGATGCCGAGCCAGAAGATGTTGATCCAGCTTCGCATGGCTCAGGCCTCCTGCTTCTTCAGGAAGGCCGCGGTCAAGGCGACGAAGATCGGGCCGAACAGTGCGAGCAGGCCGAGGTCGCCGATCAGGTCGCCGAACTGCAAGCCCTTCGTGAATGCGCCCATGCTCAGGTGCATGTAGTGGGTTGCCGGCCAGGCCGAGCCGATCAGTTGGCCGGCGCCTTCGAGCGTCGACGTGGGCTGGACCATGCCTGAGAACTGGATCGTCGGCAACATCGCCAGGATGGTGGTGGCGAAGACGGCGGCGACCTGCGTCTTGGTCAGCGAGGACACCAGCAGTCCGAAACCGGTCGAGGCGAAGACATACAGCAGCGCGCCCAGGCTCAGCGCCAGCAGACTGCCCTTGAGCGGCACCTGCAGCAGGAACACCACCAGCAGCGTCAGGATGACGAAGTTGGCCACGCCGATGCCGATGTACGGCAGTTGCTTGCCGACCAGGAACTCGATCCGGTTGGTCGGCGTCACATGGAAGTTGGTGATGGTGCCGATTTCCTTCTCGCGCGCCATGCTGACCGCCATCAGGATGGCCGGGAACAGCAGCAGCAACATGGCCGGAGTCTTGGGTCCGATCGAATAAATGGTCTCGAAGCCCGGGTTGTAACGGTAGCGTGACTCCAGTGTCACGGTCGACGCGCCGCTGAGGTCGACGCCGGCACCGGTGGCGAGATCCATGATGTAGCGCAGGTGACCGCCGGCGACATACCCTTCGATGGTGCTGGCGCGCAAGGTGTTGGCGCCGTCGATCCAGGCCGATACGCTCGGTGTCTGGCCCTTCTTCAACGCGCGGCCAAAACCCGGCGGGATTTCGATGGCCAGGGTGATGTCGTTGGACTTGAGCCGTTGTTCGAGTTCCGCCTTGTCGCGCAGCTCCGGGCGTTCGATGAAATAGCGCGAACCTTCGAAGTTGCGCAGGTATTGCCGGCTCTCCGGCGTGCGATCGAGGTCGAGTGCGGCATAGCTCAGGTCCTCGACATCGAGTGACATGCCGTAGGCGATGACGATCAGCAAGGTGGCACTGCCGAGAAAGGCGAACGCCAGCCGCACCGGGTCGCGCAACACCTCCATCAGTTCGCGGTAGCTGAATGCCAGCAGCCGTTTGAGACTGAAGCGATGCAGCCTGGCGGCGCCAGCCGGCGTGCCGGTCCAGCCGCTGGTTGGACCGGCCGGGGCGGAGATTGTGGCCTGCGACGGCGCGCTCTGCTCGCCGATCGCATCCTCGAGATACCCGATGAAGGCCTGCTCGAGCGAGTCGGCGCCTCGGTCCTGCACCAGCTTGCGCGGCTCGTCACAGACCAGCACCTTGCCGGCGTGCATCAGCGAGATGCGGTCGCAGCGCAAGGCCTCGTTCATGAAGTGGGTGGATATGAAGATCGTCACCTTGTCGCGCCGCGACAATTCGACCAGCAGCTGCCAGAAGCTGTCGCGCGCCACCGGATCGACGCCGGACGTGGGTTCGTCGAGGATCAGCATCTCCGGCTCGTGGATGACCGCGACCGCCAGCGACAGGCGCTGGCGCATGCCCAGGGGCAGCGACGCGGCCGGCGTGTCCATGTGTTCGCGCAGGTCGAAACGCGCGACCAGCGTGGCGATGCGTTCGGCGGTCTTCTCCGGCGTCAGATGGAACAGGCGCGCGTGCAGGCGCAGGTTCGCGGCCACGGTCAACTCGCCGTACAGCGAGAAGGCCTGCGACATGAAGCCGACGCGTTTGCGTGTTTCCAGGTCCGCCGCATCCACCTGTTTGCCGAACAGGAATGCCTCGCCCTCCGAGGCCGGCAGCAGGCCGGTCAGCATCTTCATGGTGGTGGTCTTGCCGCAGCCGTTGGAGCCGAGAAAACCGAAGATCTCGCCGGCCTGGATGTCGAAACTGACCCGGTCGACCGCGGTGAAGTCGCCGAAACGCTGCGTCAGGCCCTTGGCGACGATGGCCGGCGTGCCGTTGCTCTTCTCCAGTGGCGGAATCTCCAGCGCCGAGTCCCGGCCGCGCTTGTCCTTGGGCAGCAGGCGCACGAACGCGGTTTCGAGGTCATCGGCACCGGTGCGGGATCGGAGTGCATCGGGTGTGCCGCTGTCCAGGACATGGCCGTCGTCCATGGCCACCAGCCAATCGAAACCTTCGGCTTCGTCCATGTAGGCGGTGGACACGAGCACGCTCATCCCCGGGCGCTCGCCGCGGATCATCGTGATCAGTTGCCAGAACTGGCGCCGCGACAGCGGGTCGACACCAGTCGTCGGCTCGTCCAGGATCAGCAGGTCCGGGTCGTGGATCAGCGCGCAGCACAAACCGAGTTTCTGCTTCATGCCGCCGGACAACTTGCCGGCCGGTCGGGGCAGAAACGCGTGCAGTCCCGTTGCCTTGGTCAGCCGGTCGATACGTGTCCGGCGTTCGGCCGCACCCTGGCCGAACAACTTGCCGAAGAAGTCCAGGTTTTCCTGGACGCTGAGTTCGGCATAGAGGTTCTTGCCCAGACCCTGTGGCATGTAGGCGATGCGTGGACCGATGGTCTTGCGATGGGTCGTTGATGCCATGTCGCCGCCCAGCACCGCGAGCCGGCCTTGTTGCAGCTTGCGCGCGCCCGCGATGAGTCCGAGCAGCGTCGACTTGCCCACACCGTCGGGCCCGAGCAGTCCGACCATCAGCCCCGACGGAATATCCAGCGTCACGTCGTCGATGGCATGCACCTTGCCGTAGCGGTGCGTGAGGCCGTCGATGCGGGCGATCGGTGGGCTTTGTTCAACCATGCTTGCGCGACCGCTTCAGTGGCTGCCAGCCGCATTCGGCGTCACGCCCGGCGGCAGCTGCTGCAGGAATTGCGGCCAGGCAGACGGCGTCGCGCCCGTGGCGGTGGCGAGCCGGATGTACGCTACGCCGCGCACGCCGGTCTTCACCTGGTCGATGTGGTCGAGCACCAGCTGGTGTGGAATACGCACCTTGACGCGGAACATCAGCTTCTCGCGTTCGCTCGGCGTCTCGACCTGTTTGGGCGTGAACTGCGACTCGGGCGAGACGAAACTCACGGTCGCGGGAATGGCGACGTCGATGACGTCCACCTTGATGCGCGCCTCGGCGCCGATCGCGGTGCGATGGGCCTGGGCCGAAGGCAGGAATACCTCCATGTAGATGTCGGCGAGGTTCACCAGCGTCAGCAGCTTGCCGCCACCGGCGAGCACCTCGCCCGGTTGCGCCAGCCGGTACAACACGCGCCCGGTCACCGGTGCGGTCAGCGTCGCGTCGTCGATGCGGGTCTGAATGACCTTGACTGCAGCGCGCGCGGCCTTGACCGATTGTTCGCGCGTCCGGACCTGGGCCACGGCGGCGGCGACCGTGGCCTCGGCGGTGTTGCGCACGCTCTGGCGCTGGTCGGCTGTGCGTTGCGCCATCGAGCCACTCTTGACCAGTGGCAGCGCGCGTTCGAGCTCCTGCCGGGCCAGGGTCAGGTCGCTTTGCCGCTGCACCAGTGCCGCCTCGGCTTCCTTGACCGCCGCTTCGGATGCGGCGAGTTGCGCCTCGGCCTGGGCCAGTTGCGCGTCGAGTTCGGCCGTGTCCATGCGCGCGAGCAATTGACCGGGCTTGACCAGGTCGCCCTCCTGGGCCAGGACTTCCCGTATCCGGCCGCCGTATTTGGTCGTGATGTCGACCTGGTCGGCTTCGATCCTGCCGTTGCCCAGGGCCAGGTCCGCAGGCAGGCTCGATTGCTGGCCTTGCCACCATTGCCAGCCGAATGCCGCAGCGGCCACCAGGATGGCCACGACCACGGTCGACCGGATTGTCGTCTTGTTCATGATGCTGTTCCCGTGAATGTTTCTGTCGATGTGTCCGGTGTCTGCCACCTAGGGGGTTTGCGCTGCCATGGGTGTCCAGCCGCCGCCGAGCGCCTTGAACAGGCGGATCACGTTGGTGCTCACCTTGCCGTTGCTGGCCGCCAACTGGTCCTGCAGGTTGAGCAGGCTGCGCTGGGCGTCGAGCACCTTGAGGAAGTCGGTTTCGCCGGCCCTGTACTGGTCTTCAGCGATGACCAGCGCGCGGCGTGCCGACTGTTCGCCGTCGACCAGCAGCTGGCGCCGCAGCATCTCCTGACCATATGCGGTGATGCTGTTCTCGACTTCCTGCAAGGCCCCCAGCACCGCCGCCTCGTAGGCGATCAGTGCCTGTTCCTGCTGCGCGCCGACACTGCCGATGTTGTTGCGGATGCGGCCGGCGTCGAACAGGTTCCACTGGAGGGACGGAACGATGCCGAACACGCGGCTCGACGCGGTCAGGAAATCACCGGCGCCGATCGATTCCAGCCCCACCGAGCCGGCCAGGGTCAGGCGTGGATACAGGTCCGCCTCGGCGACGCCGGTCTTCGCGCTGGCCGCTGCCAGCAAGCGCTCGGCGCGGCGCACGTCGGGCCGGCGCCGCAACACGTCGGCCGGGACACCAATCGCCACCTGCGGTGGCGCCAGGGGTATCGACCGGCGTTCGGCGAGTTCCGCGTCCACTGTGCCGGGCGGCTGCCCGAGCAATACGGCCAGGCGGTTGCGCGCCTGAGCCAGGCTGATCTCGAGGTTGGGGATGGTGGAACGGGTCACGTCCAGCTGGGTCTGAGCCTGCTCCAGGTCGAGCCTGGGCACTTCACCGGCATCGACGCTGGCGCGCACCAGCGAGACGGTCTTGACCTGCGCGTCACGATTGGCCTCGGCAACCGTCAGCCGCGCCTGCAGCGTACGGACCTCCAGGTAGTTGAGTCCGACCTCGGCCAGCATCGTGACCAGCACGTCGCGGTAGTTTTCCGCGCTGGCTTCCAGGCCGGCTTGCGCGGCCTCGACCTGGCGCTGGACGCGACCGAACAGATCCGCCTCCCAGGCTGCGTCGAATCCGGCCTCGTAGATCGTCAGCGTCTCGCCCGCATAACCGGTGCCAGCGTAGTAGCTGTTCTCGCTGACCCGGGCGCGGGTCGCCGATGCGCTGGTGCCCAGCGTCGGGAACCGGGCGCTCTCGCTGATACCGCGCTGCGCGCGTGCCTGGCGGATACGCGCCTGGGCATCGCGCAGGTTCAGGTTGCCCGCGGCCGCGCGCTCGATCAGGCCGGTCAGGACCGGGTCCTGCAGCGTCGTCCACCAATGGCTCAGCATCGCCGGGTCCAGTGTGCCGGTGCTCAGGCTGGCGCCCGTTGGCGTATTCCATTGCACCGGTGCCTGGGGCTCGGGCGCAACATAGTCCTTCCCGACGGTGGTGCAGCCGACGAGCAGCACACTGGTCGTCACGCCGAGCAGCAGGCCGAGGCGGCGCAGCCGGTTCATCGGTCCGGCGGCTTGACGTCCGGATAAGCTGGGCGTTTGCGTGGCCGTTTGCGCACCTGCAATGGCGGCATGGGCAGTTTTGTCGGTCATCTTCCGTGTTCCTGTGAGGCAGGTCTCCGTCGGCAGCTTGCCAATCCGGCGCAGGCCTGCTCGATGGGTGGCAAGCGGATGGCGTGTATTCATGGCGCTGCGTCACGCGACCGGGCGGCCTGTGCGACTTGGTGAATCAATGCCCGTGTCATGGTGCCGCTGCCGGTCAGGTGTACTGCCTGGCGGTGCATGTTCACCAGCAGCGTCATGGCGGCGCGGTCGATGTACGTCAGGTCGGACAGGTCGACCTCGATCGCGCCGTCGGGGGTGGCGTCTCGCGCACCCAACCAGGCCCGGGTCAACTCGGGAATGCTGTCCTGAAACAGGCGCCCTTCGATCACCAGCCGGGTCAGGCCGTGTTCGGCATGGATGGTCACTTTCAGCATGGTTTCGTGTCGTGGATGTCGTCGTCGTGTCAATGACGCAGCAATTGGCGTGCCAACTTCCGGCGCCACGCGGATGTGCGGCAAGCCGTTGATTCGATGGGGATTCCGCCAACGTTCGGGTTGTTGCTCGAACTGCTTGTGTGTCGATGTATCGGCAACTGCCGACATGTCGGCAGTTGCGTGTCGGCAGGCGCGACGGATTCGCGCGCATTGATATGCGTCAAGCCGTACCTGGGCCCAGACGCGGACAATCGACTATTTGAGAATGGAGTAGTCTGCTTTGACCGCGACCCTGTCTGACGAGCGGAAGGTGCATGCATTGCCAGCTGCGGCGGCCGAGATCCGCAGCCGCGACCGCGAAGCCGCCGATGCGCTCGCCGAGTTGGCGGACCTGCTGGCCAGTCGCGACATCGCGTCGCAACTGCGGCAGCTCGAGGCCATCATCGGTCCCATCATTGCGTTCGACTCGGTCAGCGTGATGCTGCACGATCCGGGGCAGAACCTGATGCGCGCGTACGCCGTCGGTACCGCCTTGCCGACCAGCTTTCGCTCCGGCAACACCTACGCGCTCGACGAATGTCCGCAAGGCACGGTCTGGCAGACGCAACAACCGGTCATGATCGGCGATACGCAACAGGACACGCGGTTCGCCCATTCCGGCCGCCTGTACCGCGAGTCGGGTTTGTGTTCGTACTGGGTTCTTCCGTTGACGACGGCACGCAAGGCGCTGGGCGCATTGGCTTTCGGCAGCAAGCGGGCACATGCCTTCGACGACTGCGATCCGCAACAACTCCGGCGCGTGGCGCGTATCCTCGCCGTCGCGGTCGAGTCCGCGGTGCATGCCGCGCGCAGCGCGGAGTTGCAACAGCAGGCGCAACGTCGACGCGACGAGCTGGCAGCCTTGCTGGATATCACCAATACGCTGGTAGCGGCGAGGGACATGGAGGACGTGTTGCGCCGGGTATCGGCCTGCCTGCACCGGGTCATACAGCACGACGCCGCCGGCCTGGGCCTGATCGACCCGGTGACGGGTGCTCACCAGGTCATGGCGCTGGATGCGCAATACAGCGGCCAGGCGGTCGAACGGTTCCTGAACCTGCCGCCAGCGGATTCCGTCCACAACACCATCGTCGAGACCCGTG
Organism: Burkholderiaceae bacterium; assembly: GCA_041581405.1. GTDB lineage: Bacteria > Pseudomonadota > Gammaproteobacteria > Burkholderiales > Burkholderiaceae_C > CAISIP01. Next base: position 5,293 of record JBFIDI010000072.1, on the reverse strand, counting down.
CGCCGTTCGTTCGCGCGCGGCTCGATGCGGCAGAGTTCCCCGACGACCGTTCCGTGGCGATGGCTGTGGACCGTGGTTTCGTGTCCGTCTGCAGCGTGCCGATCGAGTCACAGGGGCGCCTGGTTGGTGCGCTGAACATGGCGCGCCGGCGGCACGAAGCCTTCACTCCGGACGACATCGCGCTGATCGGCATGATCGGTGCCCAGTTGGTACTGGCGATCGAAAATGCACAGGCGCACGATGAGTTGCGTGCGCTCAAGGACAGGTTGACCGAGGAGAATCGCTACCTCAACGAAGAGATCCGAACGGTCCACAACTTCCAGGAGATCATTGGCAACAGCCCGGCGCTGGGCCAGGTGCTGGATCAGGTCGGCATCGTTGCCGCAACCGATTCGACGGTGTTGATCGAGGGCGAGACCGGCACCGGCAAGGAACTGATCGCGCGCGCCATTCATGACCGCAGTCCGCGCCGCAAGCATCCGCTGGTCAAGGTGAACTGCGCCGCCATTCCGGCCGGCCTGATCGAAAGCGAACTGTTCGGGCACGAGAAGGGCGCCTTCACCGGTGCGATCGCGCAACGCAAGGGGCGCTTCGAACTGGCCCAGGGCGGAACGATCTTCCTCGACGAGATCGGCGACTTGCCCAGCGAGATGCAGGTCAAGTTGCTGCGCGCCTTGCAGGAGCGCGAGATCGAACGGGTCGGTGGCAGCAAGACCATCACGCTCGATGTCCGTGTCATCGCGGCGACCAACGCCGACCTGATGCAAAAGGTCGCCGAGGGGGCGTTCCGCGCCGACCTGTATTACCGTTTGAATGTCTTTCCGCTGCGCCTGCCGCCGCTGCGCGAACGATGCGGCGACATCGCGCTGCTGGTCAACTGGTTCACCCAGAAGATATCGCGCGGCATGCGCAAACGGATCGAATCGGTTCCGGAGCAAGCGATGCGGGCGCTCGAAGCCTATGCCTGGCCGGGCAACATCCGCGAACTCGAGAACGTCATCGAGCGGGCGGTGATCCTGTCGCAGGGCGCTGTGCTCGAGGTGCCGATTGCCGCTCTCCAGGCCGAGCCGGTGGCGAACGAAGCCGATGCGCTCGAAGCCGTCGAACGCGAGCACATGCTGCGCGTGTTGACCGAATGCAGGTGGGTGATCAGCGGGCCCCATGGTGCTGCCCGTCGGCTCGGACTCAAGCGCACCACGTTGCAGTCACGCATGGCGCGGCTGGGTATCGAGCGGCCGCAGCGGTAGACCATCCTGCGTCGCAGGAGTCTCACCAGGTGGCGCCGACCAGCTCCTTCCATTCCAGCGTGACCCGGAACAGGAGCATGCCGCGCCCCTCGTTCAGCGCCACCGATGCGTGGGGTGTCAGGATGCGGCGGTTATAGGGCGGCGGCGAGGTGTCGTCGAAATGCAGCAACTCGCCGTTCTGCATGGTCTGGCTGTAAAGCGTGTCGAATCGCTGTGTGTAGGTCTCGCGCAGGCGTTCGCGCAAGCTTTTCATGTCGACCGGCCTGGCCATCCGGCTCGGTATGTACGAGGCGGTCTTGTTGATCCAGCAGACGACATCCTTCATCGCGGGCAGCGTGATCTGCGCGCCGGCCAGGCCGTCGGCCGTGGTGCCGCGGCCTTTCACCGTGACCCCCAGCTTGGGGCTGGCGGCGCTGGGGCGCCGCATCTTGAAGCCGTGTTCGCGCAGTTGCTGCAAAGCCTCGGCCAGCGGCATGCCCTGGAAAGCGCCGTCCCGGATCAATGGATAGATCGTGCCGGGGAGGCCATCGCGCAGTAGTCGCTACCGCATGGCCGGCGGTGGCGCTCCCGGGCAAAGTGCCGCGCCGCTGCAGGCCCGTCGCCGTGGCGCCGGGAGTAGGTGAGCCCCCCAAAGTCGGATGCGTTGGCCCGCACGCCCTGAGAAGCTGCACCACCCCAGATTCCCCATGCCCAGCGCGTGCAAGCTAACGCTCGCCAGACCGGGAGGGCGCATTGCGATGGCACCCCGGTCCACTACGCGCGCCACCGCCCGGAGCAGGCCACGCTGTACCGCCTGGTGCAGCAACATGCCACGACGTTCTTCGCCCAGGCCGAAGAGAGCACCGGTGCCGGGCTGCCGCAGTTCGTCAAGGGCGAGTTCGACGCCCTTCTCGAATGCGGCATCCTGGCCCACGGCTTCCTGTGGCTGCGCTGCCGGGATTGCGGGCACGTCAAGCTGGTCGCGTTCAGCTGCAAGCGCCGTGGCTTTTGCCTCTCGTGCGGGGCCCGGCGCATGTCGCAGACCGCGGCGCATCTGGTGGACCACGTCATCCCCCGTGTGCCGGTGCGCCAACGGGTGCTGTCGCTGCCGATCCCGCTGCGCCTGCTGCTGGCCGCACAGCCCCAGCTGGTGACGCCGGTGCTGCAGGTGGTGCACCGCGTGATCACGCGCCATCTGCTCGGCCAGGCTGGGCTCAAGGCCGAGGAAGCCGACAGCGGCGCCGTCACGCTGATCCAGCGTTTTGGGTCGGCGGCCAATCTCAACATACATCTGCATTGCCTGGTGCTGGACGGCGTGTACCGACGCAGCGCCGAAGGTGCACCGCAGCTCGTCGAAGTAGCGGCGCCAACCGACGAAGCGCTGCAGGCGGAGTTGCACAAGATCATCACCCGATTGATGAAGCTGCTCACCCGTCGGGGCGTGCTGGTCGAAGAAGCGGAAGGTTCGACCTACGTCACCGACAACGACGGCGATTCGGACGAGGCCCGCACGCTCAGGCCGCTGCAGGCGGCGGCGTGTACTTGCCGAATCGCTTTCGGTCCCCGGGCCGATCAGAAGGTGCTGACGGTGCAGGGCGCCATGCCCAGGCAGACGGAGTTCAAGCAGGCCTGTGCGCCGACATCAATGGATTCAGTCTGCACGCAGCCGTGCGCTGCGTGGCCGATGACCGCGATGCGCTGGAGCCGCTGTGCCGCTACATCACCCGCCCGGCGCTGGCCAACGCGCGCGTTAGGATCAACGCCGCCGGCCAGGTGGTGCTCAAGCTCAAGACCGCCTGGCGCGACCGGGCCACGCTCCTGGTGATGTCACCGCTGGAGTTCATGCAGCGGCTGGCAGCGCGGGTGCCACGGCCACGGCTGCACTTGATCCGCTTCCATGGCGTGCTGGCCTTCAACTCCAAGCTGCGCGCGCTGGTTGTGCCGCAAGAGGTGCCGCAAGTGCCCGAGACGCCAGCCCAACAAGCAGAGCCTGCCGCGTGCGAGGCGAACTGCGCGCACCACCGAGCGGAGCGGCCGAGCTGGGCCAAGTTGCTCAAGCGGGTGTTCGACCTTGACCTGCAGCACAGCCCGAACTGCGGTGGCGAGCTGTGGATCATCGCGGCGATCCTGGGCCACCGGTGATCGAGAAGATCCTCACGCACCTTGGGTTGCAGGCGCGCGCGCTGCCCCGGGCGCCGGCCCGTGGCCAGGCCCTGCAAGGGGCCTGAAACCACCCAACCGTGACAGTCCAGGCGACCCGGCAACCCGGGCAGCTGGGGTCGGCTGCGTCCGAGTGGTTGCGGGAGCGATGGAAGCGGCTCGAAGGCAAGGGATGACCCGTAGACGGCGCCAGAGGGAGGCGAATTTTGGCTGGGCCATCAACGCCCAACAACTCGCCAGCAGATCTCAGCCTGTAGATTCAAGCACGTCGGGCGCTGCGCCCCGCCCCAGTTCCCCTGTTCCGCCGTATTCGGGGTGCCGTGGGGAAGAAAAAGGGGCGTTTGAAAAGCCGATGCGCTACCGAAGTTCACTCACTCAATCATGGGCAGAAACATGGGCAGAAAAGAAAAACGGGCCGCAAAGGCCCGTTTTTACTTGCTTACTGGCGGAGAGGGTGGGATTCGAACCCACGGTACCTTGCAGTACGCTTGATTTCGAGTCAAGTACATTCGACCACTCTGCCACCTCTCCTGAATGCCGAACGGGTGGGATTGTAGCAGCCGCCACGGGCGGGCGGCCGCGGATCGGACCGATTTCAGGCGGCGTCGGCCAGTTGTTGCAGCGCCGCCGCGATCTCGTCCTGGGACACGCCGTCGGCGGCCGCCACCTGGCCCTCGAAAGCCGGCAGCGCGGGTGCGCCGACCTGCTGCAGCCGGGCGATCGCCGCGCCGGCGTCCTTGGGGGATGCGAAGCCCTGGCTTTGCAGCAGCAACCGGCCCTTGGGGTCGACCAGCTTGAAGGCGAAACGGCCGTCTTTTTCCCGGTACTGCTTGAACGACGGCAACGCCGCCTTGGCGTCGGCCTTGGCCTTTTTGCCCGTGTCGGCGCTGCCCAGGTTGCGCAGGCCGACGGCGTGGCGCACGCCGACCATGAAGGGGGTGGCGATGGCGCGGGCCTTGGCGGCGCCGCGCAGCAGGATGGCCTCGATCTTCGCCGGGTCGGCCATCAGCGCCTCGTAACGTTCGCGCATCGGCGTGATCTCGGCGTCCAGCCGCTCGAACACGAGGGTCTTGGCGTCGCCCCAGGCGATGCCGTCGGCATAGGCCTTGCGCAGGCTCGCGGTTTCTTCCTCGCCGGCGAAGGCCTGGAAGATCTGGAACAGCGCGGAACCCTCGACTTCCTTGGGTTCGCCCGGCAGGCGCGAGTCGGTGACGATGCCGGCAATGAGTTTCTTCAGTTCCGCGCGCGACGAGAACAGCGGGATGGTGTTGTCGTAGCTCTTGCTCATCTTGCGCCCGTCGGTGCCGGGCAGCGTGGCGACCGACTCCTCGATCACGACCTCGGGCAGCGTGAAGTGCGCGCCGTAGCGGTGGTTGAAGCTGCTGGCCATGTCGCGCGCCATCTCCAGGTGCTGCACCTGGTCGCGCCCGACCGGCACCTTGTGGGCGTTGAACATCAGGATGTCGGCGCCCATCAGCACCGGGTACATGAACAACCCGGCCGTCACGTCGGAGTCGATGTCGACGCCGGCGGCCGTGTTCTTGTCCACCGCCGCCTTGTACGCGTGCGCGCGGTTGAGCAGGCCCTTGCCGGTGACGCAGGTCAGGAACCAGGTCAGTTCGGGGATCTCGGGGATGTCGGACTGCCGGTAGAAGGTCACGCGTTCCGGATCCAGGCCGGCGGCCAGCCAGCTGGCGGCGATCTCCAGCGTCGAGCGCTGCACGCGCGCCGGTTCGCCGACCTTGATCAGCGCGTGGTAGTCGGCCAGGAAGTAGAAGCTCTCGACGTCGGCGCGCTGGCTGGCGCGCACCGACGGGCGGATCGAGCCGACGTAGTTGCCCAGGTGCGGGGTGCCGGAGGTGGTGATGCCGGTGAGAAAACGCGTGGTGGTCATGGTGCGGGTGAAG
>JBFIDI010000071.1:0-16569 GCA_041581405.1 Burkholderiaceae bacterium | reverse complement strand
GGCGGTCTGCGCGATCGTCATCGGGCTGTCGACCTGCTCGCCGATCACGTCGATGCCGGCGTCGATCAGCGAGTTGGTGGCCTCCGCCTCTTTCGGTGGCAGCAGCCAGCCGCCGGTCCACACCACGTTGGTGGTGACCGCCGGGTTGACCGCCTGCGCCCCGAGCGTGAAGGCATTGATCGAGCGCACCACCTGCGGGATCGGGAAGGCGGCGATGAAGCCCAGCTTGCCGCTCTTGCTCACCGCCCCGGCCGCCATGCCGGCCAGGTACATGGCGTCGTCGGAATTGGCCCAGTAGGTGCCGACGTTGTCGCTCAGTTTCAGGCCGCCGGCGTGCAGGAAGGCGACCTTGGGGTACTTCTTGCCCAGGCTGATCGCATAGTCGAGGTAGCCGTAGCTGGTCGCGAAGATGATGTTGGCGCCCGACTTGATCATGCGCTCCATCACCTTCTCGACCTCGGCGGTCTCGGGGACGTTCTCGACATGCAGCGTCTTCGTGCCCGGCAGGTGCTTGGCGACGTATTGCCGGCCCAGGTCCATCGAGGTGTTGTAACCGAAGTCCTTCTCGGGACCCACGTAGATGTAGCCGATCGTCGACGGGGCGGCCTGCGCAGTCAGGGCGGGCAGGGCAAGCGCGGCGGCCATGGCGAACAGGCTGAGGCGGCGGAGGGGTTTCATGGGATGGGTTCCTTTCGTGGAGGTACGGGTGGAGGGAGGGAGGGAGGAAATATCAGCGTTCGAACACGGCGCGCAGGCCGGCGGGCGCACCGCCGCCGCGCGGCTGGTGGCGCAGGCGGGCGCAGGTGATGGTGAAGACGAGCAGGCTGGCCACATAGGGCAGCATCTGCAGCAGGTGGGCCGACACGGCGCTGTCGGCGGTCTGCAGCCGCAGCGCCAGCGCCTCGCCCAGCCCGAAGAGCAGGGCCGCCGGCAGGCATAACCAGGGGTTCCAACGCGCCACGATCACCAGGCCGACGGCGACCAGGCCGCGGCCGGCGGTCATGCCCTCGGCCCAGCTGCGCGTGGTGTCGATCGCAAGCGCCGCGCCGCCCAGTCCCGAGAACAGGCCGCCAACGGCGATGCCGACGACCACCACGCGCCACGGCACGATGCCCAGTGCGTGTGCGCTGTGTTCAGACTCACCCACCGCGCGCCAGCGCAGCCCGGTGCTGGTGCGGAACAGCCACAGCGCCGTCAACGGCACCAGCACCAGCGCCAGCAGCACCGTGGGCGTCAGGCCACCGAGCTCCCACGCGAAACCCTCGATGCGTACGCCGACGTACTGGCTGCCCACATAGGCGCTCAGGCCGAAGCCCAGCATCCACACGGCCAGCCCGCTGGCGAACGGGTTGGCGTCGGCCGCGACGGTGAGCCAGGCATACACGGTCGACAACGCGGCCCCGGCCAGCGCACCACCGACCAGGCCCAGCCAGGGATTGCCGGTGGCCGCCGCGGTGGCGTAACCAGCCACCGCGCCCAACAGCATCTGGCCCTCGACGCCCAGGTTGATGCGGCCCACACGCTGGGTCAGGCATTCGCCGAGCAGCACCAGTAGCAACGGCGCCGCGCTGCGCAGCGCCGAGACCGGCAGGCCGCTGAAGAGGATGTCGGCGCCGGACAGCGCCCCCGACAGCGTGCTAGACATGACCCACCGCCCGGGCATGACGCCACCGTGCCGGCACGCCCAGCACCGCCACGAACAGCAGGCCCTGCACGACCAGCGTGACCGACGACGGCACACCCGCACTCATCTGCAGGCCGTCACCCGACGCCAGCAACGCGCCCACCAGCAGCGACAGCCACACCGTGCGCCCGACCCGGTTGCCGGCCAGCCAGGCCACCAGGAAGCCGCTCAGGCCGGCACCCTGTGACAGATCCGGTTGCAGCCGCCCTTGCACCACCGAGGTCTCCGCGATACCGGCCAGGCCGGCCAACGCGCCGCCAATGGCCATGGTGACCAGGACGTTCCGGCCGAGGCTCAAGCCCGTCACGGCTTCGAGCTGCGGGTTGCTGCACAACACGTCCAGGCCCAGGCCCCATCGTGTGCGGTCGAGCAGCACATGCAACAGCGCGGCCACGGCCAGCGCGACCAGCAGGCCGGCGTGTACACGGCTGTCGGCCAGCGTGGGCAGTTGGGCCACGGCGGGGAATTCGATCGTGGCCGGCCAGCCCTGGCTTTGCGGGCTCTTCCAGGCGCCGTAGACCAGCCAGGTGACCGCCAGCGCCGCGACGTAGTTGAGCATCAGCGTGGCAATGGTTTCGTTGACACCGGCTGCATTGCGCAGCAGGGCCGGCACCAGCGCCCACGCCGCGCCACCGGCCATGCCCCCCAGCAACACGGCTGGCAGCAGCAGTTCCGGGGGGCCCGACCAGGCCAGCATCACGCCCGTGCCGGCGATGGCACCCATGTAGAACTGCCCTTCGGCGCCGACGGAGATCAGCCCCAGCCGTGCGGGCACCAAGGTGGCCAGCGCGCACAGCAGGATGGGCGTGGCGCGCAGCAGCGATTCGCCGATCGCATACGTGCTGCCGGCCGCGGCATGCGCGATCTCGAAGAACATCGTGCCGGGTGAGTGGCCGATCAACAGGAAGAAGCCGCTGGCCAGGGCCAGGAAGACCAGCACGATGCGCAAGGCCGGGACCCACCGCAGCCAGCCGGGCGCGTGCATGGCAACAACACTCATGCCGGCACCGCTTCCAGCGTCGGCGACGCGGCACGGGCCATCCGGGTCGACGTGCCGGTCATCCAGCCGCCCAGCTCGAACGCGGTTGTCTGTCGGGCGTCGACGACGCGCACGATGCGGCCCTCGAACATCACGGCAATGCGGTGCGCGTGTTGCAGCAGGTCGTCGAGGTCCTCCGAGATCCACAACACGGCAGCGCCTTGGCGTGCCAGTCCGAAAAGCGTGTCGTAGATCTGCGCCGTGGCGGTGACATCCAGCCCCATGGTCGGGTAGCAGGCCAGCACGGCGGCAGGCTGGTGCGACAACTCGCGCGCGGCCACCAGCTTTTGCAGGTTGCCACCCGACAGGCTGCCGGCGGCCACCTGCGGGTCGGCCGGCCGCACCGCAAAGTGGTCCAGCAGCAGCTGTGCCCGCTGCGCCAGCACGTCCCGGTCGATCAGGAACGGCAGGCTGCGCAGGCCATGCAGCGCCAGGTTGACCGCCAGCGGCAGCGCCGGCGCCACCGCGTTGCGCAACGGCTCGGCCGGGATGTAGCCCAGCTGCGGCGAAGGCTGAGCCGGCATGCGCGGCGCGCGCAGCAATTCGCCGTCCAGAATGATTTCACCGGCGTCCAGCCGGCGTGCGCCCGACACGGCCTCGGCCAGCGCGGTCTGTCCGCCCCCCGAGATGCCGGCGAGGCCCACGATCTCGCCGCCACGCACCTGCAGGTCGAGGTCGCGCGCCATGCCCGCGCTCACCTGGCGAATCCACAGCCGCACCGGCAGTTCGGCCGCGGGCCCGGCCGGCGCACGCACGGCGGGCGGCGCCTCACCGACCATCCAGGTGACGATCTGGCGGTCATCGGCCTGGGCCACGTCCGCGTGGCCCACCACCCGCCCGGCCCGCATCACGGCCACCACGTCGGCACAGGCGCGCACATCGGCCAGCTTGTGGGTGATCAGCACCACGGCCACACCGTCGGCCGCCAGTTGCCGGATCAAGGTCCACAGCTGCTGCGCTTCCGCGGGTGTCAGTACCGCACTGGGTTCGTCCAGGATCACGCAGCGCGCCTGGCGCATGCGCACCTTCACCAGTTCGACCAGCTGCAACTGGCCGACGCTCAGGTCGGCCACCGTCGCTTCCGCCGCCACCGAGGGCGCGAGCGCATGCAACTGCCGGTCCAGCGCACGCAGCGCGCGGGCCCGGGCACCGATCCACCAGCCCGGGGATTCCAGCGCCAGCGCCAGGTTTTCCCGCACGGTCAGCGCGGGCACCAGCGTCGACTGCTGGAACACCATGCCGATGCCATGGCGCATCGCCTGGCGCGGTGAGCGCACCGCCACTGGCTGGCCATCGATGCGGACCGTGCCCCGGTCGGGCTGGTGGATGCCGTAGAGCAGCTTCATCAGCGTGCTCTTGCCGGCGCCGTTTTCGCCCAACAGTGCCAGCACCTGACCGCCGCGAATGGTCAGGTTGGCATCGGCGACCGCATCGACGTGGTCGAAGCGCTTGCTCAGGCCTGACAGCTGCAGCTCCATCGGTGCCGGCGGGGGTGGGGTTTCCATGCTTGCCACTGTAGAAATCCGTGGGCGCTGGGTCGATCAGGCGGCCCACGGTTCTGGCGCCATGGAATCCACCATATCGGGGTAACGGATTCCACGAATGACACGATCGCCACCGGCAACGTGCTCGACACGACGGCCCATCTGCAGGGCTTGTGCAACGGGCATGGCGTGGACCGATTCGCAGCCTGCACCGTCCGGTGGTCGGCCGGCCGATGGGTTGGCAGAATGTCGGCATGCCACCGCGCCGTCACGCTCCGGACTTTCATCGTCGCATCTGCCTGCTTGCGGCATTGCCCTGGCTGCCCGTGTCGGCGCCGGCCGCCGACGCACCGCTGCGCGAGGCGATGCGCCGCGCCGAAGCCTTGCGCGACGAGGCGCAACGTGCCGGCGACCAGCCCTACGGCGCGGTGGTGCTGCACGGCGCTCGCATCGTCGGCGCCGCGCCCAGCCGCGTGGTCACCGCCACCGACCCCACAGCACATGCCGAAATGGAAGCGATCCGCGACGCCGCACGGGCGCTGCGCAGGCGCGACCTGTCGGGCTGCGTGTTGGTGTCCACCTCGCGCCCGTGCCGCATGTGCGAGGCAGCGGCTGGCTGGGCGGGCATCTCGCGCATGGTCTACGGCGAGGCGTTGATCGACGCAGGACCACCCCGATGAGGCGCCGCCTAATGCTGGCCTGCAGCGCGACATGGCCGATGTGGGCCGGCGCCGATACGCCTGCGCTGGTGCGCATGGCCGAAGCCGGCGACCTGGCGGCGTTACGGCGGCTGCTCGACGCGGGTGTGCCGGTGGACACGCGCGATACGCGCCGCCGTACGGCCTTGCTTGCCGCTACCCACGCGAACCACATCGATGTGGCCCGGTTGCTGATTCAGCGTGGCGCCAACGTGAACGCCATGGACGAGATGCAGGATTCGCCGTTCCTCTTTGCCGGCGCGCAAGGACGGCTGGAGATCCTGCGCCTGACACTCGGCGCGGGGGCCGACCTGAAAAGCACCAACCGCTACGGCGGCACGGCATTGATCCCGGCGGCGCACCACGGCCATGTCGAAACGGTACGCGCGTTGTTGACAACAGGCATTGACGTCGACCACGTCAACCGCCTCGGCTGGACGGCGCTGCTCGAAGCCATCATCCTGGGCGACGGCGGCGCCGCGCACACCGAGATCGTGCGTTTGTTGGTGGCACATGGCGCGCAGCTGCAACTGGCCGATGCCAACGGCGTGACACCGCTGGCGCATGCCGAGCAGCGCGGGCAACACGCGATCGCCGACATCCTGCGACGTGCCGGCGCAAGACGCTGAATCGCAAGCGTCCGGGGCAGCGACACCATTGCCCTCGTATGACGGACGCCATCTGGCGCTACCGGACGGCATCGCCTGAGGCTGGACGGGCCGGAGCCCGCCGGTGCGCAAGCGCGCACGTGCCATGCACGTGGACGCGCGCCGGGATGCCCAATTCGCCTTGCTTGACGACGGCCGGCCGATCAGCTGGGACGCGGCGCACGACTCGCCTATCACCTGGATGTCGGGCGTGGCCGTTATCGCCAGCGGTCAAAGGAAAAAAACTCCGGGCAGCTCGGCCACGGCCAAACCCGTCGAATGGGAAGCGCGCAGGTTCCGAATCCCAAGACCACGCACGTCAGCTTGATGCATGACGCCGATGTTGTAGGGCGGCGCAGCCGTCTGACACGAGCGACCAGTCAACGCGCTCGCCCGCCGGGCCAACGCTTGGGGTCGCGAGCATTGTGAACAACGGCAAGGACATGAACCAGATCCTTTCGCACCGTGTAGAAAGCCGCGTAAGGAAACCGGGTCAGGGGCACACCTTCAGCACCGGCCGCTCGATCCTTTCCGTTCTCGTGGCAAGGCCGCGAACGACTCCTCTCGCCATTGGCCACTGGTCGAGGCCGACCCTGAACCGACATACGCGGCCCTGAGTTTGTCTTCGCGAAGGGGTCGGTCGGGTCCGTGCTGAGGCCCCAAGGAGGTCCCGACCGACCCCTTCGCGGAGAACGTCAGGATTCTTTACACGGCTGCGGGCGCGTGGATCTACAGAAACCACAAGACATTGATATTCCTCCCGAATACGTTGTTGGTGCGATTATTGCGACACAGGCTGATTACCCTTATTTGGAGGTGGAGCAGATGCAGAAGGTTCAAGGACTGGCACTGGCAATGTTGCTGGCATGTTCGTTTTCGACGAAGGCGACCATCGTGTCGATCGCGGGCCAGGGTGCCTTGGACGGTCGCTGGGACATCGAGGAATTGGCTTCGAGCTACGGCGATGCCCAGAGCACGGTCATGAACCAGGTGTGGTGGGGGGACAGCACGCTCGCCGGTGTGTTCGCCCAGGCCCTGGGCTCGACTGTCATCACGACGCCCAGCTACAACGCGAGTCAGGACCTCGGCGCGCTCTTCGCCTTCGCGGAAGAACCGGCTCCTCCGGACACCAACCTGCTCTTCAAAGCGTGGTTTACCGACACGACCGTTCTGGGGACTTTCCGGGGAATCGACTTCGCCAGCACGACCAGGCCCACGACCTTCGTGTATGCCACCGCAACGAGAGTGCCGGAGCCGGGCACGCTCGCGTTGCTCGGCGTGGGCATTCTTGCCATCACGTTGTCGCGTACGAGGCGCAACAGGCAAGGCGCAGCGCAAGCTTGAACTCATCCGCGCCGTGCAGCCGCGGCGGGTCGCCTCATCGATGCGCCAACGAGAACAGGGGACGCACTTCGTTTCCGAAACGCTTGAAACAAGTACGTCCCCTTTTCTCCTTGGCGCGGGCCGGTCACCGGGCCGCTGGCGACCCGACGCCTGCGCGATGCGGTCCATCGCCTGCCTCTCGTGGCGCGCCGAGGCGTAGACGACGCCAGCGAGTCGAGGGTCAGGTCAATGACCAAGCCTGTGCTGCTATCAATGTGCCGGTAAATCTCTGGCGCCAATCGCTGGACTCTGCACGATAGACTGCTTCGTTTCGGCCAGATCGATTCCAACAGGCGCATGAAATCTGCCCCTGGCAATCCTGCCCTGACTTAGCCTCGCTGATTCCAACAGTCCAGCCTCGTCCTGAGGCCACCCCCATCCGCAAACCGCAACGGCTAGCCCTTGGCAGCAGCCAATCGCTTCAGCGACAAGCCAGACCCTGTCGGCGTACCACGCTCCGCCTTCGGACTGCGCCCATACGCCGCTCGGTAACTGCGCGAAAAATGCGATGCCGACTCGAACCCGCACGCAACCGCGATCGCGGCAATACCCATGCCCGATTGCTGCAGCAAGGTCCGCGCATGCGCCAGCCGCAACCCACTGTAGAAATGGATCGGCGTGTCCGCCAGATGGGCGGCGAACAGCCGCTCCAACTGGCGCCGCGTGACGCCCACCATACGCGCCAGGTCGTCGGGCGCCAGCGGGTCTTCTATATGGTCCTGCATCAAGCCGATCACCTGCACCAGCTTGTCGTTGTGTACCCGGTACCGCGTCGTGATCGCCAGTTGCTGGTGATCCGACGGGCTGCGGATACGCCCGAGCACGAACTGCTCCGACACCTGCACCGCCAGGTCATGGCCGTGGCGCGCCGCAATACGTGCCAACATCATGTCGATGGCTGCGGTGCCGCCGGCGCAGGTGATGCAACGCGGGCCGATCTCGAACAACTCTCGGCTCACGACAATCTTCGGGAACCGTTCGGAGAACGCCGCCTGCGCTTCCCAGTGCAGCGTCACCGGCCCGGTGCCAGCCACGCCCGCCTTGGCCAATACGAATACGCCGGTGTCGACCGCACCCAGCGTCGCGCCGGCGCGTTGCGCCGCACGCAGCCACGCGCCCAGCGCCGGGCCGAAGGCGGCCAGCGGTTCGAAACCCGCCACGACGATCAGGCATTGCAGTTGTGACGGTTCGCCCAAGCCACCATCGACATTGAGCGACATGCCGTTGCTCGCCGTCACCGCCGCACCGTCGGGCGTGCGCAGTTGCCAGCGGTAGGCTCCGGCCCGGAACCGGTTCGCCACACGCAGCGGCTCGATCGCCGAGACAAAACCCATCATCGAGAAACCCGGCATCAGCAGGAAATCGACCTGCTCGCCATCGACCGGTGCCGCACCGGGCGCGGCCGGCTTGGTGTACGGCATGGGTTTGGCTGCCGATCAGTCGGCGTAATCCGGCTCGTCCCGGTCCAGGATGTCCTTGAGCGCCTGGAAATGCAGCTCCGAGAACCGGGTCGGGTAGTCGTTCCACTGCCGCCCGGCCAGCGCCGCGACCGGCTCCGGGACCAGCGCCAGCGGCCGCCCGGTGGACAGGGCCAGCACCTGCAGCTGGGCCGCCTTCTCGAGGTAATACAACTCGTCGAAGGCCTGCGCCACCGTCGGCGCGACCACGAGCACGCCGTGGTTGCCCATGAACAGCACGCTCTTGTTGCCGTCGAGCAGCCCGGCCACGCGCGCGCCTTCGGACGCTTCGAGCGCCATGCCGGCGTAGTCGCGGTCGTATGCGATGCGGCCGTGGAAACGGCAGGCGTTCTGGTCCAGCATCAGGAATTCGAAATCCTGCAGGCAACACAGGGCGGTGGCATGCGGCATGTGGGTATGCAGGATGCAACCGGCCTGTGGCAGCCGCCGGTGCAGCTCGGCATGCAGGTACCAGGCGGTCGGATCGGGCGCGTCGGCACCCTGCATCGCATCGGGTTGCGTCGCATCGAGCAGCAGCAGCTCGCTGGCGCGGATGCGCGAAAAGTGCGCCCCGACCGGATTGAGCAGGAAACGGCTGCCGTCGCCGCCGACCACGGCACTGAAATGGTTGGCGATCGATTCGTGCATGCCCAGCCGCGCGGCCCAGCGGAACGCGGCGGCCAGGTCGGTGCGGATGCGGTTTTCCAGGGATGACGGCGTCATCATCATGCTCCTCCATCGCGCTGCACGGCGATACACCCGACGCGTCGACTCGACCATGCGTGGGGTCTTGCAGCCCGTGCCTATACTGTAGCGCGCGCCCGCTGCCACCGGGAGACTCCCGACCCGCGCGACGCCGCGACCGCCACACCCCTCGTACATCGCCATCCCATGGACCAGCCTGTTTTCGACACCATCATCGTGGGCGCGGGTACGGCCGGCTGCCTGCTCGCCAACCGGCTGAGCAAGGATCCGTCCCGGCGCGTGTTGCTGGTCGAGGCCGGCCGGCGCGACAACTACCCGTGGATCCACATCCCGGTCGGTTACCTGTATTGCATCGGCAACCCGCGCACCGACTGGCTCTACCAGACCGAGGCCGAGACCGGCCTCAATGGCCGGCGCCTGCGGTATCCACGCGGCAAGACGCTGGGTGGCTGCTCGTCGATCAACGGCATGATCTACATGCGCGGCCAGGCGCGCGACTACGACGGCTGGGCCGCGCTGACCGGCGACGACGACTGGACCTGGGCCAACAGCCTGGCCGACTTCAAGGCCCATGAAGACCATTTCCGGCGCGACGGCGGCGCCGACCCCGAAAAACAGGGACGCCGGTTTTCCGAACTGCACGGCCACGGCGGCGAATGGCGGGTCGACAAGCAGCGCCTGCGCTGGGAGGTACTCGAAGCCTTCGCCGCCGCCGCGACCGAAACCGGCATCCCGGCCAGCGACGATTTCAACACCGGCGACAACTTCGGCGTCGGCTTCTTCGAGGTGAACCAGAAGGCCGGCTGGCGCTGGAACGCGTCCAAGGCGTTTCTGCGCCCGATCCGAAGCCGCGCCAACCTGCAGGTCTGGACCGACACCATGACCGAACGGCTGGTGTTCGACACCGATGCGTCCGGCCAGCCCCGCTGCACCGGCGTGTTGCTGCGCCGCGGCGGCCAGCGCCTGACGGTGAAGGCCGCCGGCGAGGTCATCCTGAGCGCCGGCGCCATCGGGTCGCCGCAGCTGCTGCAATGTTCGGGCATCGGCCCGGCCGATCTGCTCAAGCGCCACGGCATCGACCTGGTGCGGGATCTGCCCGCAGTAGGCGCCAACCTGCAGGATCACCTGCAGATCCGTGCGGTGTTCAAGGTCCAGGGCGCGCGCACGCTCAACACGCTCGCCAACAGCCTGGTGGGCAAGGCCGCGATCGGCATGGAATACCTGCTGCGGCGCACCGGACCGATGAGCATGGCGCCGAGCCAGCTCGGCGCCTTCACGCGCTCCGACCCGCAGCGCCCGCATGCGAACCTGGAATACCACGTGCAGCCGCTGAGCCTGGACGCGTTCGGCGAGCCGCTGCACCGGTTTCCGGCCTTCACCGCCAGCGTGTGCAACCTGAACCCGACCAGCCGCGGCACGGTCACGATCACCAGCGCCTCGACCGACGAGGCACCGGCCATTGCGCCGCGTTACCTCAGCACCGACGAAGACCGGCTGATCGCCGCCGCCAGCCTGCGCCAGGTGCGCCAGATCGCGGCGCAACCGGCGTTGGCGCGGTACCGCCCCGAGGAGTGGAAGCCGGGTGTGCAGTTCCAGAGCGACGAGGAACTGGCGCGCCTGGCGGGCGACATCGCCACGACGATCTTTCACCCGGTGGGCACGGCCAGGATGGGGCGCGCCGACGACCCGCAGGCGGTCGTCGACGCGCAGTTGCGCGTGCGCGGCGTCACCGGCCTGCGCGTGGTCGACGCCAGCGTGATGCCCACCATCACCAGCGGCAACACCAACGCCCCCACGCTGATGATCGCCGAGAAGGCCGCGCGCCGGATCATCGGGGAGTCCCGGCGATGAACGACGGCACGCCGTCGCCGGTGCTGGCGTCCGTGGCCGCCGAGCTGGCGCGCGAACGCCTGTTCGGCCCGTCGCACGACTGGTCGCTCGAATCGGTGGCGACCTGGCTCTATACCGAGGGACGCTTCATCGCCGACCCGATGACCATGACCGAGGTGCTGATGGAGAAACTCGATGCGGCCGGCGCCCGCATCGATCGCCTGCGCATCAGCTGCGGCACCCTGCATCCGCAACTGGTGGCCGTGGGCCTGAGCTGGACGCGCGAGGACGGCGCACGATTCTGGTCCGGCGCACACGGCGTGCAGCAGACCGACGCCTACATCGGCAGCCCGATCCAGCACGTGCACCAGACGGCGACGCTGCTGCACCAGCGCATCGACCCCCGGCCGCAGGACGACGAACATCCGATCTGGCAGGAACTGCGGGCCGCCGGCGTGCGCGACTACCTGGCCATGCCGATGATCTTCGCCGACCGCACCGTCAACGTGATGACGGTGTCGACCCGCAACCCGGAGGGCTTCAGCGACGACGACGTGGCCCGGCTGCAGGCGCTGACCAACCTGCTGACGCCGCACATGGAACTGCTGGTGATGCGCCGCACCGTGCTCGGCCTGCTCGACACCTTCGTCGGCAAGCGCATCAGCGAACGTATCCTGCAGGGCCAGGTCAAGCGCGGCGACGGCGAAAAGATCTCGGCCGCGTTCTGGTACTCCGACCTGCGCGGCTTCACCGCATTGAGCGAGACGCTGCCCGTCGACCAGATGCTGCGCCTGCTCAACGACTATTACGAATATTGCGCCGCCGCCGCGGCCGCCCGCGGCGGCGAGATCCTGCAGTTCATCGGCGACGCCATCCTGATCGTGTTCGAGATCAAGGATCCGGCGCGTACCGCCGAGGTCTGTGCCGCCGCGCTCGACGCGGCGGTGGACGCCTTCGACACCATTGCCGTGGTCAACAACCGGCGTCGCCGCGCGCGCCAGCCGACGATCGAATTCGGACTCGGCCTGCACCTGGGCACGGTGACCCACGCCAACGTCGGCGCGCCGAACCGGCTGGCCTTCAACGTCGTCGGGCCGGCGGTCAACATGACGGCGCGGATCCAGGAAATGACCAAGTCGCTGCTGATACCGCTGCTGATGTCGAGCGAGTTCGCGCAACAGGTGCAACATCCGGTCGACAGCGTCGGACGCCACGATCTGCGCGGCATCGCCAAGACGCAGGAGTTGTTCCGGCTGCGGGATCTCTGAGCGCCGGCCCCCAGGTCTTGGCGTACCATCCGGACAACCACGTCAACGGCCCCGCTCGCCGCGGGGTGTCGCCATGAACCTCGAGAAAGTGATCTTCGGCGCCTTCGTCATCCTCGCCTGTACGCTCAACTTCGGTTTCTTCGTCGGCGAGATCGGCAATCCGCAGCACCACCACCAGCTCGAACTCGCGGGCACCGTGTTCGTCAACCTGATCGCGATGATCCTGAAGTTCGGCGACCGCACCCACATCGGCGCCGTGCATCTGGCCACCAGCATCGTCGCCGTGCTGCAGCTCGTCGCCGCCGCGCTGGTCTGGATGTGGGCCACCCGCGTGGCCGGCATGCCGACCGAAGGCGAAGTCATGGCCACCGTGGTGTCCTTGTCCGGCGGTGCGCTGGTGGCGAACTTCATCTCGGTCGCCCTGCTGATCGGCGAGACCATGCGCCGCACGCGCTGACGACACGAAGCCCCGGGACGGGACGGTGTCGGACATCCTCGTTCTCGTGTTGCGGCGCCTGCGCGCGCCGCTGATCACGCTGGTCTCCGTCTATGCGATCGCGATCTTCGGGCTGGTGCTGATGCCGGGCACCGACCCGTCGGGCCAGCCCTGGCGGCTCAGCGTGTTCGACGCCTTCTACGTCATGACCTACACCGCGACGACGATCGGCTTCGGCGAGGTGCCCTACCCGTTCTCGTATGCGCAGCGCCTGTGGATGACGCTGTCGATCTACCTGTCGGTCGTCGGATGGGCCTACACGCTGGGCTCGGTGTTCGCACTGGCCGGACATCCGGCGTTCAAGCTGGCACTGCGGCACCACCGGTTCGAGCGCAGCGTGGCGCGCATGACCGAGCGCTTCTACGTCGTCTGCGGCTACGGGCAGAGCGGCCGCCGGCTGGTGGCGGCGCTCGACCGCATCGGCTACGGCACCGTCGTGCTCGAGCTGGACGAGCAGCGCACGCGGGCGCACCTGGTCAGCGACATGCAGCATCCCACCGCGCTGCTGGTCGCCGATGCCCGCGCCCCCGACGTGTTGCTGGCCGCGGGCATCCGCATGCCCAACTGCATGGGCTTGATCGCGCTCACCGGCGACGACCAGGTCAACCAGGCCATCGTCATCGGCGCCCGGGCGCTGGCCAAGGACTGCCGGCTGCTGGCGCGGGTGAAGTCCGCCGCCGCGCAGGAGATGCTCAGCGAGTTCGGCAACGTGATCGTCGTCAACCCCTTCGGCAGCTTCGGCCTGAACTTCGCGATGGCGCTGTCCAAGCCCGACACCTTGCGGCTCGAGGACTGGATCACCGGTGGTCCGGGGGCCGAGCCGCCGCCGCGTTTCGTATTGCCGCACGGGCACTGGGTGATCGCCGGCTACGGCCGCTTCGGCCACGCGGTCGCCGAAGCCCTGGCCGACGCCGGCCTGACCTGGAAGGGGATCGACATCGATCCGGCGCAATGCAGCGAAGACGGCATCGTCGGCAACAGCGTCGCGGAGGAAGCCCTGCGACGCGCGGGCATCGAACATGCCTGCGGCCTGGTCGCCTGCACCGATGTCGACGCCAGCAACCTGGCTGTGATCATTGCCGCACGGCGCCTGCACAGGAAACTCTTCGTCGTCGTGCGCCAGAACCAGGTCGGCAACCGGGCGCTGATCGAGGCCGCGCACGCCAACATGGAGTTCGTGCAGGCACAGCTGATGACCAACGAAGTGCTGCAGGAAATGACGACGCCGCTGCTCAACCGCTTCCTGCTGCGCGCGCGCGATCAGCCCAATGCCTGGGCCGTCGGGCTGATCCAGCGCCTGCGCGAGGTGGTCGGCGACCGGGTGCCGTATATCTGGGGCGTTCGTATCGCACCCGAACTGGTCGGCGTGGCCCATGCGCTGGACGAACGGCCCGAGCCGCCGTTCGCGTTGTCCCACCTGATGGCCGATCCGGACCAGCGCAACACCAAGCTGCCGGTCGTCGCGCTGATGCTCAGCCGCGGTGGCAGCGACATGTTGCTGCCCGACGTGAATCTGCCGCTGGCGAAAAACGACCGGATCGTCTTCGCCGGCACCCAGATGGTCGAGCAGTTGCAGCGGCGCACACTCGCAGACGATGTCGTGATCGACTACCTGCGCACCGGCCACGAGCCGCCACGCACCTGGCTCGGCCGGCTGCTGACGCGCGAGGACAAGCGCGCCTGACGACGGCAACGACGACGACGCCGGCGTGCGGCCGCTTCAGCGCCCCGGCGCACCACCGGCCGGCGCCTCGTGCGCGAGGGCCAGCGCGCGCACGATGGCGTCGAGTTCGTCGTCCCGCAGTGGCACCAGCTCCAGCACCAGTTGTCCGTGCGCCAGCGCATGCTCCATGACCCGGATCGACGGTGTTCCGTCGCGCAGGCGGCCGGCCAGCCACGGTGCCGTCCAGCCGGGCCGGGCCGGATCGTCGACCGTCACGACGACCCGCGAAAACGGCATGCCGGCCGGATCCGGCACCACTTCGGCACGCAGGCCGGCGATCGGTGCCAGCGCATCGACGAAGACCTCGACCTTGCGGCGCTGTTCGTCGCGCCAGGCGGGCAGGTCGAGCACCGAACGGTGCTCCAGGGCCGCCAGCACACCGACGATGGCCTCCTTGCCGGCCTTCATCGCCCGCCCGATGCCTTTCTCCTGGGCCCGGAACGCGCGCACGAAATCGGCCGTGCCCACGACCAGGCCCGCAGTCGGCGACGCCAGGTACTTGTGCGCACTGGCCAGCACCGCGTCGGCGCCGCTTGCCAGCAACTCCGGCACGCGCATGTCCTGCGCCGCGCCATCGATGACGACCGGCACGCCGCGCGCATGGGCCAGGCGCACCGCAGCCGCCATGTCCGGGCCCTGGCCGCGCGCCAGCCGCGACGAGACCAGCAACAGGCAGGCGACGGCGTCCTGCGCCAGCGCCTGCTCCAGGTCCTGCAGGCTGCACTGCTGCGGGTCGCCGGCCAGCACCGGTGTCGCACCGGCGAGCCGGATGTCGGTCAGGATCGGGTGTCCGTAGTCGATCGCGTGGCCGGCCGGCAGCACGACCTTGTCGGGCAGGCCGCGGCTGTCCGGCAACGCGGCCACGGCCTGCGGCGTGTCGCCGGCCATCGCCGCGGCCACCGCCATCGTGATGCCGGCGGCCACGCAATGCGTCACCGCGCCGGCCTGCGCGCCGCTCCAGTCGGCCAGCGCCCGGCTGGCGAGCGACTGCAGTTCGTCGATGACGAAAAACGCCTGCAGCGCCTGCGCCACCGCATCGGCGACCGCCGGCGGTGAACGCGAGACACCGAGCGGCGTGAAGGTGCCCGCGGCATTGATGACCGGATGCAGTCCGAGGCGGGCATGGATGGCGGATGCGCCGGGGAGGTTTGTCGTCGTGTTCATGATGTCGTTGCCCGGGGCGGGTCAGCTGCGGGGGTATCGGAGATCAGGCGCTTGCCCAGGCTCACGACGTCGTCCTGCAGGTAACCCAGCGCCCGATAGAAATCGAGCACCTGCGTATTGCCGCTGCGCACCTGCAGGTTGAGCTTGGGGCAACCCAGCGCGAGCAGCCGCCGCTCGACCGCGTGCATCAAGGCCTCGCCATGGCGCTGGCGCCGCCAGTCGGGATGAACCGCCAGGTAGTTGACCCAGCCGCGGTGGCCATCGTACCCGGCCATGGCGCTGGCCATCACGACGCCGTCCCGGACGCCGACCAGGAACAGGTCGCGCTGCACCGCCAGCTTGCGCGCGATGTCCAGCGCCGGATCGTTCCAGGGGCGTGTCAGCCCGCAGGCCTGCCACAACGCGACGACGGCCGGGCCGTCGGCTTCGTCGAACGGGCGGATCCGCATCGTGGTCGCGTGCATGGGCATTCACTCCGGCGCCGGGTCGCGGGCCCCCCTGGCGGGCGGCGGCAGCGTATCGAGCGCCAGCAACAGGCTGGTGCGGTGCTCCTGCGCCACCGTCTGCCATGGCAGCCCGCACAAGGCGCCTTCGAGCGCCCACAACAGGTTCAACGACACCCGGACCCCGCTGCGGCGGACCCGGTCGTACGCCGCCACCGAGCCCAGTGCGCGCAATTGCTCGGGGGTCGTGATGCCGGCGGCATGCAGCATCGCGGCCGAGGCCGGCCCCAGGTTGGGAAGCCGGGCCAGCGCGCCGCCCGGCGCCGCGGCGCGCTGGCGCCGAGTCGCCGGCATGGGGGTGTCCGACCTGCGCTCGCGCATGTCAGTTCTCCACGGCGCAGCGCGCCACCCACAGGGCATGAAAGGGCAAGGGGCCGCCGCGCACGACCGCTCCGACGCGGCCGGCCCGTCCCCCAGTGGGGCTGAGGCCCGCGGCTCCAAGCCTGCCTGCGCAGGCTTGGACGGGCCGAAGGGGCGCCTGCCTCTGG
>JBFIDI010000070.1:0-16638 GCA_041581405.1 Burkholderiaceae bacterium | reverse complement strand
GGCACTGCTGGCCATGGTCATCGGGGGGCTGGTCGGCCTGACGGCCGGGTTCTTTGGTCGTTGGGTCGACGCGACGTTGATGCGCATCACGGACATGGTCCTGGCGTTTCCCAGCATCCTGTTGGCGATCGCCATCGTGGCCGCCCTCGGGCCGAGCCTGGGCAATGCCATGCTGGCGGTCGGGCTGTCGGGATTCCCGATGTACGCACGCGTCGTGCGCGGTACGGTGCTCAGCGTTCGCGAATTCGACTACGTCGACGCGGCGCGGGCGCTCGGTGCATCCAACAGCCGCATGATGTTCCGCCATGTGTT
The DNA here is from genome assembly GCA_041581405.1 of Burkholderiaceae bacterium. Taxonomy (GTDB): domain Bacteria; phylum Pseudomonadota; class Gammaproteobacteria; order Burkholderiales; family Burkholderiaceae_C; genus CAISIP01. Next base: position 16,326 of record JBFIDI010000070.1, on the reverse strand, counting down.
GCCCAACGTCGCGGCACCCGCCATCGTGACGTTTTCGCTTGACGTGGGGCACATGATCGTCGTGACCGCCAGCCTGGGATTTCTCGGACTGGGTGCCCAGCCGCCGCTGGCGGACTGGGGAAGCATGATTGCCTCGGGACGGGCCTACATCCACGCCGCCTTGCACTTGTTGCTGATTCCGGGGTTCGCGATCTTCTCGGTGGCCCTGTGCTTGAACGTGCTCGGAGATCACATCCGGGACTTGCTGGATCCCCGGTTGCGTAACTGAAGGCGGCCCGGGTGCTGGACGACCACTGGATCACGGGCCGCTGTTGGGTCGATGGACCATTATTGTGAAAGGGAAATCATGAAGATCACGAAGCTGAAGACGTTCGTTGTCGGCGGTTTTCGATGCAACTGGGTATTTGTGAAGCTCTACACCGACGCCGGCATCGAAGGCGTCGGAGAAGCCACGCTCGAGTTCAACGAGCAGGCGGTTGCCGGCATGTTGTCCCAGATCGGGGACTACCTGGTCGGCAAGGATCCGTTCGCCATCGATGCGCACCGCGAAACCATCATTCGGAGCAACTACTGGCGTACCAACGTCGTGCTGCGTTCGGCCCTCAGCGGCATCGAAGGGGCGCTGCACGACATCAAGGGCAAGGCACTGAGTGTGCCTGTCTACGAACTGCTCGGCGGCTTGATGAACGAGAGCCTGCCGGTCTATGCCAACACCTGGCGTCCGGATGTCGATGACCGGTCCGTCGTCAGCGACAAGGCGGCGCGCATGGTCGATGCGGGGTTTCGCGCGGTCAAGTTCGACCCGTTCTTTCCGGCCCATCTGCACATGAGCGCGGCGGCTCGCGCACAGGCGGTCGGCATGGTGGCAGCCGTTCGCGAGGCCGTCGGGCCGGAAGTCGAGGTGCTGGTCGAGGGGCATGGTCGTTTCGACATCCAGCATGCGACGATGATCGCCACCGCGCTGGAACCGCTGGCGCCCTACTGGTTCGAGGAGCCGGTGTTGCCGGAATGCCTGGATGCCCTGGCCGACTTGCGACGTCGCACGCGAATTCCGATCGCCGCCGGCGAGCGCATCTACGACGTGTTCCGGGTTGCCGATCTGCTGCGGCGCGACGCTGTCGATGTGCTGCAGCCCGACATATGCCATGTCGGGGGCCTGGGCGTGTTGCGCCAGATGGCTTTGTTGGCACACAGCCATGGGCGCGCGGTGGCTCCGCACAACGTCAACGGTCCGGTCGGCAATGCGATGACCCTGCATGTGGCGGCAACGCTGCCCAATGTCAACATCCTGGAAACCTGCTCGGTAGACGCGCCGTGGCGCTGCGAGATCACGACCGAAGACGTGTGGATCACCGACGGCCGGATGCGGGTGCCGAACAAGCCCGGCCTGGGCCTGGAACTGAACGAAGCCGTTCTCGATCGCTTCCCGCCCCGCGAGATCGGCATGCACCACTACGCTCCGTCCGGCCACAGGCCGCGTGCGAGTGGTGCCGTTCCCTGGTACCACATGTCCAGGACGGGTACCCCCGGACATGTCTGAGCGCGTCGTCCTGATCACCGGGGCCGGAGGCAACCTCGGCCGCAAGCTCGTCGCGCATCTCGACGCGGCCGGTGGTTTTGCCCTCAGGCTGGTTGACCGGGTAGGTTCCGATGATCCGCGCGCGCACGCGGCCGACCTGACGCAGTTCGATCCGGCATGGGCGGAGCTGTTTGCGGGAGTGGATGCTGTCGTGCACCTGGCCGGTGAGCCCAAGCCGCAGGCCGGCTGGGATGCGGTGTTGCCGGCCAATGTCGACATGACTTTCAACGTGTTTCGCGCTGCCGCGGAACACGGCGTGCGTCGGGTTGTGTATGCCAGTTCGAACTATGTCGTCAGCGGGTGGAGGTTCAGCAAGACGCGACTGCGTTCCGACATGGGTCCGGAGCCGACGAATGCCTACGGTGCGTCCAAGAGTTTCTGCGAGCGGCTTGCAAAGGGTTTTCACGATTGGCACGGGTTGTCCATCATCTGCCTTCGCATCGGCTTTTGCCAACGCAAGCCCGGGAATCAACCCGGGCGGCACATGCGGCACGGCATCTGGGGCCAGCAGATGTGGCTGAGCGACCGGGACTTCTGCCACGCCATGGAGCGCGCGGTTCTGGTCGAGGATGTGGGCTTCGCCATCCTGAACGTCATGTCCGACAACCCGGGCATGCGGTGGGACATCGCGCAGACCCGGCAATTGATCGGCTACGCTCCCAAGGATGGCGCCAGCGTCCAGAAGACGCCCTCACTGCTGGCACTGGCTCTGTGGCAACGAGGTGTCGACCGTGGCATCTGCCTGTTGACCAGGATGTTCGGCGGCGCGCGTTGACGGGGGCGGGTCGGCGCCGGGGCGCCGCGTCGGTCAATAACCGAGGCGCAGATCGACGATGTTCAACGGAGGTTCTCCGGCCACGAAGCGGCCCAGGCTCCGAATGAAGATGTCCATGGCTCGCTCGCGCGTCGCGGCGGTCGTGGCGCCGTTGTGGGGCGTGATGATGACGTTGGGCAGTCCCCAGAAACGACTGCTTGCGGGCAAGGGCTCCTGCTGATGGGCATCCAGGCCCGCCCCGGCGATCCACCCTTCCTGCAGTGCCCGGAAAAGCGTGTCGTCGTCGGCAATGCCGCCCCGGGACACGCAGATGTAATAGGCGCTCGGCTTCATGGCGCGAAACTCGGGTTCCCCCAGCATGCCGGCTGATTCCGGGGTGAGCGGGGCGGTGACGACGACGAAGTCGCTTTGCGCCAGCATCGCGTGGATTTGCTCGCGTGCAAACACCTGGTCGAATCCCGGCGCTGTCTCGACGGAGCGGCGCGTGCCCAGGACCCGCATGTGAAACGCCTTGGCCTTGCAGGCCAGGTCCACACCGGCGTGGCCCATGCCGACGATGCCGAGTGTCAAGCCGTTGAGCTCGGCATGCGTGAAACGTTCCCAGCGCCGCTCGCGCTGGGAGGCCATCCAGCGCATGGCCTCGCGATTGAGCATCAGCATCAACATCATCGCGTGTTCCGCCAGTGGAATGGCACCATTGCCTTTGGAACAGGTGACAAGCACCCGGGAGCCTTGCAGGGCCGGATACAGCTGTTCGTTCGGGCCGGCAGCCCAGCTGTGGATCCAGCGCAGGCGCGTTGCCTTTTCGAGGTCTTGCTCTGCGACAAATCCCCCCACGATATCGGCGTCGGCAATGTCGGCGGCCAGGGCCTTGTCGTCGGGGTAGACGCGGACAAGCGCTCGCGGCGCCAGAGCCTCGATCTCGGCCCGTTGCGCGGCGTCCAAGCGACGTGAAAGCAGGATGTTGAGTGGGCTATTGGTGTCGGTCGTCATGCGGAATCATGCGGGAGTGCAGGTACCGTATCGTGCCGCAGTTGACCTTTGCGCGACAGCCCCTTCGGCAACTTCCGCAGGAGCCTGTTCAAAATTCGCAGTGTGCCGTTTGCCACCGCTGTCGGCATCAACCGCGTCACCCCTGGGGCCCGGGCAGCCTGCCGCCGGGCGGGCCGCGGCGATAAGCCGATGCATCGCAGCTGGTGCGACCTTCGTCGAGTGCGCATCCGGTCTGGGCCACATGGCAGGCCAGGATCGCGTTGGCGCCCGGCGCCGCGGCATGGTAGTGGTAACCCAGCGCGTCGGTGCGGTGGCCGCGGCATGCGTCCAGGCCGGTCACATCGGCGCCCGAAGCGTCGAGCCGGGCGTGGATGGCGTAACCGTCCATGGCGATGCCGATCTGCTGCGCGTGCCCGGTGGTGCGGGTGGCGTGCTGGCTGGCCGGGCGCTGGGTCAGGCAGTCGGTGACCGCATGCATGTGGTAGCCGACATGCAGGTTGACGTGGCCGCCGCAGTCGTCGAAAGGCGCAATCGTATGGGCACCCAGGATGGCGTCGACCGGCGCCGGCGCGTCCATGCGTACGCCGGTCAACGCCAGCCCGACCGGGCCCGGCCCGAGGCGGCCGGCCGGCGCAGCCGACGTCGGCGCCGCGACCGGCTCGAGCGGGATCACGTAGGTCACGGTGGCGCCGGCGGTGAGATAGCTGGTCTGGCATTCGACGCAGTAGTTCCGGTAACGCGGATCGACGTCCGGACGGGCCGCCGCGTCGCAGCTGGCCCGGGTGTCGGTGACCCGGATCCTGCCGGTGGCGGGATCGAACATCTGCCATGTCGCGTCCCCGTAGAACCTGGCCAGGTTCTGCACGAAGGCGCCGTCGACCGGGTGCACCTGGCCCCGGTCCAGCCAGATGCCGCCCTTGTCGGCGCCGTCGCTGACCTGGCGCGGGCACCAGGGGCCGGTGCTGACCGTCTGCGGTGCCTGGTACACCGTCAGTGCCGCGCACACGGCCTTGGCGCCGCCGGAGAGTTCGCAGTCCACCAGCGTCGGCGCTGCCGCCAGCGCCCCGTCGTCGAACAGCGCGGCCACGGCCTGCAGCCGTGCCGTGGCCCGGGTGTCGGCCACCGCTTGTGTCGTCGCCGTGCGCGTGCACGCGACCAGCATCGTCGTGGCCGCCAACGCGGCCAGCAGCAGGATGCGGGTGCGCGCCGGCAGTGTGTGTCGGGTCGTTTGATGGTGGGTCATGGCGGGTTCCTCCGTGGCGCAGGGCTGCTCGCAGCCGGGGGCTGCCCGGACCGGCAGCCGCATCGACGTTCCAGCATAAACCCACAATGTGGATGCACGGTGGATAACCGCCGATACGAACCGATGCGATGCGCCGGCACCGGGCCGGCGTTGCCGGGCTGGTGGCCCGCGCGACCCGGCCCGACGGTCAGGGAGCCGTGCGCCGGTAGGACCGCACCACCTTGCTCTCGACCCAATCGGCGGTCGATGTGTTCATGTCCTGGAAGTGGCGCGTGCGCAGGTGCGCGTCGATCGCCGCCTGGTCGTCGTACAGCTCGTACAGGAAAAACAGCTGCGCATCGTCCGGGTCGCGGCAGACGTCGAATTGCCGGCAGCCGGGTTCGGTGTCCCGCGAGGCGCGGGCATTCACGGTGATGGCAGCGTCGAACGCTGCGACATGCTCCGGCTTGATGCGGAACTCGACGATCAGGGCGTGCATGGGTTCGTGCCTTACAGGGACTGGATGAAACGCGGGAACCAGGTCGACAACCACGGAATGTAGGTGATCAGCAGCACCACCGTTAAGGTGGCGGCCATCAGCGGCCACAGGTGGCGCGTGATCTCGCCGATGCCGGCGCGGGCCAGCTTGGCGGCGACGAACAGGGTGCCGCCGACCGGTGGCGTATACAAGGCGATCGCCAGGTTGGCCGTCATCACGACGCCGATGTGCACCATGTCCATCTGGAAATGCTTGGCCAGCGGCAGGAACAGCGGCGCCGACAGCAGCATCGCCGGCAGCGGCTCGATGAAGATGCCCAGCAGCAGCAGGCAGATGTTGAACAGCAGCAGGAACATCCACTGTTCGGTGGCGACGAGCTGTATCCACTGCGCCATCTGCACCGCGACCTGCTCGACCGTGATCAGCCAGGCCATGGCGCCGGTGGCGCCGATCACCAGCATCACCGTCGCGCTGGTCACGAAGGCGTTGAGCAGCAGTTGCGGATTGCGCCGCCACTTCAGGTCGCGGTAATAGAACAGCGACACGCCCAGGCCGTAGAACACCGCGATGGCCGCCGATTCGCTGGGCGTGAACAGGCCGCTCCAGATGCCGCCGATGATGATGACCGGCATCAGCAGCGCCGGGCCCGCGTCGCGGGTCGCGGCCCAGATCTGCGCCGGCGTGGAGCGGTCGTCGCCGTTGTCGCAGCCGGTCTTGCGCCCGTGCCACATGCACACGACGATCAGCGCGATGACCGAGGCCAGCGCCGGCAGCAGGCCGGCCATCGACAAGGTGCGCATCGACACGCCCGAGATGAAGGCGTAGACCAGGAACGGGATGGACAGCGGCATCAAGAGCGCGATGGTGCCGGCCACCGCCAGCAGCGCGGCGGCGAAACCGCGCGAATAGCCGCGCGCCACCATGGCCGGGATCACCAGCGAACCGATGGCCGCGGTGTCGGCAATCGCAGAGCCCGACACGCCGCCGAACATGGTGCAGCTCATCACCGTGACCACGCCCAGGCCACCCGGCAACCAGCCGAACAACACACGCGCGAACTCGACGATGCGTTTGCCCACGCCGCCCTGGGCCAGCAGTTCGCCGGCGAAGATGAACAGCGGCACCGCCAGCAGGATGAAGGGCTCCACGCCGCCGATGAAGGACAGGAAGATGGTCTCCAGCGGATGGCCGAGGTCCTGCACCCAGATGATGCCCACGGTGGTGATCAGGATGGCGAACAGCAGCGGCACGCCGGCCAGTGCGATGACGAAAAACACGCCGAACAGGGTCAGGGCCAGCATGGCTCAGGCGCTCACGGGGTATCGTTGTTCGCGCGGTATGCCGCGCAGGATCTGCCAGACGTCGAAGGCGACGAACACGGTCATCAGCGAGCATCCCACGGCCATGCCCATGTACTGGATCGCCATCGGCCACTGCAGCACGGTGAGCTGGTTGCCCCAGTTGCCGTCCACCAGCGACCAGCCGTACCGCACCAGCACCAGCAGCATCACCAGGCAGGCACCCTGCACGGCGGCATCGGCCCAGCGCCGCGCGGGCGGCTCGAGCTTGTCGATGAACTCGGTGATGGTCATGTGGGCGCCGCGCTGCGCGGCGCAGGCGCCGCCCAGGAAGGTCACCCAGACCATCAGCAACTCCCCGAACTCGGTCACCCAGGCCAGGTCCTTGTGCACCAGGTGCAGGCAGACGTTGACGAACACCATGGTCGCCATCACGGCACCGATGGCGATCACCGTCCAGTCGACGATGCGGCCGAGCACGCGCACCGGCAGCGGCGCGGCCGCCACCGGCACGAGCAGGGGGAGTCGTTCCTCCATGACGGATTCCTGCCTACTTGACGCTCTTGTGGACCATCTCCGCGTCCTTCAGGAAGGCGTCGACGTCGGCGCCGTATTTCTCGCGCGCCTTGGCGTAGACCGGCTGCACCGCGGTGCGGAAGGCGTCGACGTTGGGCTTGGCGTTGATCTTCGCGCCCTTGGACGCCATCTCCTTGAGCTGGTTGGCGTCGTTGCCCGAGATCGTCTCGCGCGAGAACTTGGCCGATACCTGGGCCGCCTCCATCACCGCCTTCTGGTCGGCGGGCGCGAGTTTCTGCCAGGTCTTCTCGGAGATCGTCAGCGGGATCGGGCTGTAGACATGGTTGGTCAGCGTGACGTTGGGTGCGACCTCGTAGAACTTGTTCGAATAGATGGTGTCGACCGGATTCTCCTGGCCCTGCACCGCGCCTTGCTGGATCGCCAGGTAGACCTCGGGCAGCGGCATGATCTGGATGTTGAAACCCATGGACTCCAGCGTCCAGCGCATCATCTCGTTGGGAAAGGTGCGCAGCTTCCTGCCCTTGGCGTCGTCGGGCGAGTTCAGCGCGTCCTTGGTTGTCATGCTGCGGAAACCCGCCTCCCAGGTCGACAGGAAGCGGAAACCCTTCTCCGGCGCCTTGGCGAACTGCTCCTTGAGCCACTTGCTCTCGTCGTACAGCTTCCAGCCCTGCTGGTAGTTGTCGACCAGGAACGGCATCATGGTCAGGTTCAGGCTGGGCACGTGCGGTGCGTACGAGCCGGTCGACGACACCGTGAAATCGATGCCGCCCAGCGCGAGCTGTTCGATGTTCTTCGGGTCGTTGCCGAGCTGGCTGCAGCAATACACGTTGACCTTGTAGCGCCCCTGGGTCAGTTCCTCGACCTTCTTGGCGAACACCTCGGCGGCGGCCTGGCGCGCGCCGGCCTGCTGGTCGGTGTGGCTGAACTTGAGCACGGTCTGGGCGGCGGCGGGCAGCGCGAGCGCCATGGCGGCCACGGCGGTGGTGGTGAGCACGAAACGTTTCATCTGGCTGTCTCCTTCAGGGTGTGAAACCTGTGGTGGTTTCTCGGTGGTGGTGAGGATCGAACTGCGCCATCGCGACCCGGCGCCCGGTATGGTGGGAGTGGTAGACGGCCGCCTGCACGCGCAGGTTGGCCAGGTAGTCCTGGGCGCTGTTCTCCAGCGCGGCGCCGCCCCGCAGGTGGGCCAGCACATGGGCCTGCAGCGCGGTGCAGGCGCCGCCGAACGCGCCCGGCGCGTCGTGCGGGTAGACGTGTTCGACCTCCGGCCCGTGGTCCGGCTTCCACCACAGGCTGGCGTCGCCGTCCAGGCGCATCACGCCGGTTTCGCCTTCGAGCCACATCTCGCCCATGGTCAGGCGGGTGTTGCGCGCCGCGTGGTCGTTGAGCCGGTTGCCGTCGAACAGGCCGCAGCGGTTGTCGTCGAACTCGAACAGGATGATGCCGGCGTCTTCGGCGGCGATGGCCGGGTTCAGCCGGCGCAGCCGGGCCGTCACCGCGCGCACCTCGCCCAGCAGGTAACGGAAGCTGTCGATGAAATGCACCGCCGTCTCGCGTACCAGCAACTGCGGCATGCTCTGGAAATACGGCTGGCGGTCGAGGTAGGCGCCAGGCCCCTGGCCGTCGCCCGGGCGCAGGCGGAAGCTGACACCGTGCACGCGGCCGAAGAAACCCGTGTCGATCAGGCGCCGGCACTCGCGAAACCAGGGCGTGAAGCGGAAGTTCTCGTGCACGACCAGCATCGTGTGATGCCGGTGCGCCAGCGCCGCCATCGCCTCGGCCTGGTCCAGGTCGATGCCGAAGGGTTTCTGGCAGATGGTCGCGATGCGGCGCTCCAGCGCGGCGGTGACGACGGCGCACTGCGCCACCGGCGGCAGCACCACATCGAGCAGCGTGGGCTCGACGGTGTCGAGCAGCGCCCGGACGTCGTCGACCACGAACGGAATGCCGAATTCCTGCGCCAGCGCCTGTGCCCGTGGCAGCTGGGTGTCGCACACGGCGAGCACCTCGACGCCGCAGTCGCGCCAGCCTTCGAGCTGGAACCGCGCGAAATAACCCGCGCCGACCATGGCCACGCGTGGCTGCTGCATCACAGGCGCTCCACCACCGCCTTGACCACGTCGGCGGTGCCGCTGGCGCCGCCGAAGTCGCGCGGCAACACGGCCTTGTCCGAGAACGCGCGCTGCAACGCGCGTTCGATGGCGCGCGCGCCATCGGCCAGCGCCGCGTCGCCATGGCGCGCCGACAACCAGTCGAGCATCATGACCACCGACAGGATCATGGCCGACGGATTGGCGATGCCCTTGCCGACGATGTCCGGCGCGGTGCCGTGCGCCGGCTGGAACAACGCATACCGGTCGCCGATGTCGGCCGACGGCGCCATGCCCATGCCGCCCACCAGCGCCGCGATCAGGTCCGACAGGATGTCGCCGAACATGTTCTCGGTCACCAGCACGTCGTATTCCCAGGGTTTCATCACCAGGTTCAGCGCCATCGCATCGACGTAGGCGTGGGTGCTGGCGATGTCGGGGAAACCCCTGGCCCGTTCCTCGAACACCTGGCGCCAGAACGCCATCGACGCAAACACATTGGCCTTGTCGACGTTGGTCACATGGCCGCGCCCGCCCCGGGCCTTGCGCCGGCGTGCCAGGTCGAACGCGAAGTCGCAGACCCGCGCGGTACCGGCGCGGCTGATCTTCATGGTGTCGTAGGCCGCGTCCGCCTCGACCACGCCGCGCCCGCGGGCGTGGAACAGGCCTTCGGTGCTCTCGCGCACCAGCACCAGGTCGATGTGCGCGCCGCGTGCGTGCGACAGGGGGCTGGGCAGGCCGGGCCAGCTGCGGACCGGCCGCACGCCGGCGTACAGGTCGAGCGCGAAGCGGATGTCGAGCTGCGGGATGATCTCGGTGCCGTCGGGGTTGCGCACATGGGGCAGGCCCATGGCGCCGAACAGGATGGCGTCGGCGGCGCGGCAGGCATCGAGCGTGGCCTCGGGCAGCGACTCGCCGCAGTCGAGGTAGTGCTGCGCGCCGGCCGGATGTTCGGCGAGCCGGAAATCGCGGCCCATGCGCGACTGCGCCGCGCGCAGCACGACCAGCGCGGCGGCCATCACTTCGCGACCGATGCCGTCGCCGGGCAGGACGGCGACCGAATACGTGGTTCTTCCCATGGCGTGTCCACTACATCTGTGCGAGCTTGTAGCGCTCGAAAATGGCCAGCAGTTCGCGGTTGGCCCGTTCGCGGTGTGCCCGATTGACGCGGGCTGCGCCTTCGGGGTCGCCCGCGCGCAGGCGGTCGACCAGCTGCATGTGTTCGCGCGTGGAGTCGACCGGCGCCGGACGCAGCCGCAGGCTGAACATGCGGGCGCGGTGCGCGCGGTCCCAGTAGTTCAGCACCGTGGCCTGCAACTGGCGGTTGCCGGCGAGCTCGAGCAGCTGGGCATGGAAACGCTCGTCGGCGCGGGCCCAGGCGTCGAGGTCCTCGGCCTTGAGCGCGGCGTCCATGGCGTCGGTGGCGTCCACCAGCGGCTGCAGATCGGCGTCGTCCGGCTTCTTGCGCGCCAGCAGTTCGGCCGCCATGCATTCGAGCGCGGTCAATATCTCGTAGATCTCGCGCATGTCGGTCGGAGAGACCGGCAACACGCGCACGCCGTGGCGCGGAATCACCTCGACCAGGCCTTCGTTCTGCAATTGCAGCAAGGCCTCGCGTACCGGCGTGCGGCTCATGCCGAGTTCGAGTGCGACCTCCTGCTCCAGCGCGCGATGGCCGGGCGGCCAGACGTTGTCCAGGATGCGCCGGCGGATCTGGTCGTAGGCGGCGTCGACCAGCGAGGCGCCGGGCAGGGCGGCTTGGGCATTCATGGGTGGTTCCAGTGGATGGGGGCCTGGCCGGCGACCGGCAGGCGCAGGTGGTGCAGCGCGTCGCCGAGCAGGCAGCCGAGCAGGGCGGTACGGCGGTCGGCGCCGGCAAAGGCGATGCTGGAGATGTTGCGCAGGCGCTGGCTGCGGATGCCGTCGAGATGGGGGCGATCCATGGTGTCGCCGCGGTAGGCCGCCTCGACCCATGCGAGATGGGCCGCATCGCCGTCCTGCAGCCAGAGTGTGCGGCTGCCGTCGGGTGCGATGCGGATCAGCCGGTTGCTGACGATGCTCACGACCCAGGCGTGGCCATCTTCGTCGAAGGCCAGGCCGTCGGGAAAGTCGCCCGGGCCGAACCGCGCCACCGTCTCGCGCGGGCCGAGCGTGCCGTCGGCATGCAGCGGGAAACGGCTCAGCCGGCGCGCAAAGGTTTCGTTGACGTACAACCAGCGGCCGTCGGGATGCACGGCGACCTCGTTGGTGTAGCCCAGGCCGTCGGCGGCGATGCGGGCCTGTCCGCCCGGCTGCACGCAGACGATGAAACCGTCGTCGCAGTCGGCGCGGTAGCCCAGCGCGCGGGGCCTGCGGCGCGTGCTGACGGTGATCCAGGTCCGGCCGGCGGCGTCGGGCAATACGAAGTTGGTCGGCGGCAGCACCTGCCCGTCGACCTCGGTGAGCCAGGGCGTGATGACGCCGCCCCGGGTCAGGCGGAACACGCCGCCGGTGTCGGCGCCCAGGTGGGCGAACAGGAAGTCGCCGTCGGGCAACAACGCGATGCCGTTGGGTTTCGGATCGCCGCCGTCGGGCATGCGTCCGCGGTACAGCGCCTGCGTGCCGTCGGATCGCAGGTGGGCCACGCCGCCACGCCAGTCGGCGCAATAGATGTCGCCGCGCCGGGTGGCCAGCACGCATTCGGGCCGCACCAGCCCCTGGCCGATGGTGCCCAGCGCGGCCAGGTCGGCGACCGGTGCGGCGTCGGCGTGTTCGGATGCTGCCGGGTGGACGATTGACGTGTTCATTGATCAATACTTTAACGTATACGTTAAAGAATGCGACAAGGGTTTTCCCGTGGATGGCGGCACGCAGATCCGGCCCCGAACCGATGCCGGATGCGCGCAAGTCCACCCGCTTGCGATACATTTCGACCACCATGTACATGCCACCCCACTTCGACTCCAAGGACCGCGCGCTGGCCGTCGAACTGATCCGCGCGCATCCATTCGCCACGCTGGTCAGCACCGACGAGACGGGATTCCCGTTCCTGTCGCATGTGCCGCTGCACCTGGAGCAGCGCGGCGAACAACTGGTGTTGCTCGGCCATTGCGCCAAGCCCAATGCGCAGTGGCGCCATCTGCAGCAGCGACCGCGCGCACTGGTCAGTTTCATGGGCCCGCAGGCCTACATGTCGCCGCGGGTCTATCCGGACCTCGCGCGCGTGCCGACCTGGAACTACCTCGCCGTGCAGTGCACCGTCGAGGCCCGGCTGGTCGAGGAGCCGCTGGACAAGGACCGGCTGCTGAAGAAACTCATCGGCGACCACGACCCCGACTACATCCCGCAGTGGATCGCGATGGGCACCGAGTTCCAGCACAAGATGCTGGCCGGCATCGTCGGTTTCGAGTTGCTGGTCATGGAGTTGCAGTGCAAGCTCAAGCTCAACCAGCACCGGCCCGAGTCGCATGCCCGGATGCGCGAGATCTACGGCGCCGGCAACGAAGACGCGCGCGCGCTGGTGAACTGGATGGACCGCCTGGGCATGGGGGGCGGCGCGTCCGGCGCGAAGGCGTGCTGAACGACGACGCCGCCCACATGGCACTGGCGCTGGCGCAGGCGCGCCTGGCCGGCGCCGCGGGCGAGGTGCCGGTCGGCGCGGTGGTGGTCAAGGATGGCCAGGTCCTGGGCCTGGGCCACAACAGCCCGGTGGCCAGCCACGATCCGACGGCCCATGCCGAGATCGCCGCGTTGCGGGCGGCGGCCGCCGCGGTCGGCAACTACCGGCTCGACGGCTGCACCCTGTATGTGACGCTCGAACCCTGCACCATGTGTGTCGGCGCCATGCTGCATGCGCGGTTGGCGCGGGTGGTGTATGGTGCTTCGGACCCCAAGACCGGCGCCGCGGGTTCCGTGCTGAACCCGTTCGCCGACAGCCGCATCAACCACCAGACCCGGATCGAGGGCGGCGTGCGCGCAGCCGAATGCGGCGCGTTGCTGCAGCAGTTCTTCCAGGGCCGACGCCAGGAGCTTCGCATGACCACCACACCGCTGCGCGACGATGCCTTGCGCACACCCGACACGTGTTTCGACGGCCTGCCGGATTACCCGTGGCCACCGCACTACGTGGCCGGCCTGCCGGCGCTGGCCGGCCTGCGCTTGCATTACCTCGACGAGGGCCCGGTCGACGCGCCGCGGACCTGGTTGTGCCTGCACGGCAATCCGGCCTGGAGTTACCTGTACCGCAAGATGATCCCGGTGTTCCTGGCCGCCGGCGACCGCATCATCGCACCCGACATGCCGGGTTTCGGCAAGAGCGACAAGCCCAAGAAGGTCCAGAGCCACACGTTCGGCTGGCATCGCCAGGTGCTGCTGGAACTGGTCGAGCGGCTGGACCTGCAGCGCGTGGTGCTGGTGGTGCAGGACTGGGGCGGCCTGCTCGGCCTGACCTTGCCGATGGTGGCGCCGCAGCGTTACGACGGCCTGCTGCTCATGAACACCATGCTGGCCACCGGCGACATGCCGCTCGGCCCCGGGTTCCTGGCCTGGCGCGAGATGTGCCGCAAGAACCCGGAGTTCGACATCGCGCGCCTGTTCGCGCGCGGCAACCCGCAGATGACGCCGGCCGAATGCGCGGCCTACATGGCGCCGTATCCCGACGCCGGTCACCGCGCGGCGACGCGGGCCTTCGCGCCCTTGGTGCCGGAGTTCCCCGATGCGGAAGGTGCCGCGCTGTCGCGCCAGGCGCGCGATTTCTGGCGCGACCAGTGGCAGGGTCGCACGATGATGGCGGTCGGCCAGCAGGACCCGGTGCTCGGGCCGCCGGCGATGGAGCTGATGCGCAGCTGGATCCGCAACTGCCCGCCGCCCATGGTGCTGGAGCAGGCCGGGCATTTCGTGCAGGAACACGGCGAGCCGATCGCGCGGGAGGCGGTCCGCGTGTTCGGCCGCGGATAATGGCGCGTCCCGTCGCCCTTCGCGGCACCGATTGCCGCCGTCCATGAGCCATATCTACATCTATTCCCCCTCGAGCGCGCAGCGCGACAAGGCCGCGTTCCGGCGCGGCATGGCACGCCTGCAGGCGCTGGGCCATGAGGTCGAGGTCGACCCCGACGCGCTGGCCACCCACATGCGTTTTGCCGGCGACGACGCGACGCGGCTCGCCGCCGTGCACCGCGCCGCAGCCAGTGGCGCCGACGTGGCGATGATCAGCCGCGGCGGTTATGGCCTGACGCGCATCCTGCCGGGCATTCGCACCAAGGCGCTGGCCCGGGCGGTCGAACGCGGCACGCGGTTCGTCGGCTTCAGCGACTTCACCGCGCTGCAGTGCGCCTTGTATGCGCAGACCGGTGCCGTGAGCTGGATGGGGCCGGTGGTCCACGACGATTTCGGCCGGCCCGAGGTCGTCGACGACATCATGCAGGCCTGCCTGCAGGACCTGCTGGCCGAGCAGGGCGAAGGCTCGGGCTGGCAGTTGCCGCGCGTGGCCGCACGCAAGCCGGACGCCTTTGATGCCCGGCCCGACAAGCCGCTGCTCGCGCGGCCGGTGCGCAATGCGGTGTTGTGGGGCGGCAACCTGTCCGTGCTGACGTCGCTGGTCGGCACGCCGTATTTCCCGCAGATCGACGGCGGCGTGCTGGTGCTCGAGGACATCGCCGAACACCCCTACCGCATCGAACGCATGTTGACCCAGCTGCTGCACGCCGGCGTGCTGGCGCGCCAAAAAGCCATCGTGCTCGGGCAGTTCACCCAATACACGCTGGCGCCCAACGACAAGGGCTACAAATTGCAGACCGCCATCGACTGGTTGCGCAGCCAGCTCAAGGTGCCGGTGCTGGCCAACCTGCCGATCGGCCACGTGGCGACCAAGGTGGTGTTGCCGTTCGGCCTGCCGGTGGACCTGCTGGTGGACGGGCGCGATGCGCTGATCTACTGGGGCCACGCGCACTGAAGCAGCCGCGTCTGCCCGGCCCACGCGACCCGTCACCATGAACCCGGCGCCCGTCTCCCGCATCGACCATATCGCCGTCACGGCCCCGAGCCTGGAGCTCGGCGCGGCCTGGGTCGAGCAGGTGCTCGGCGTGGCGCCGCAGCCCGGCGGGGAACATCCGCTGATGGGCACGCACAACGTGTTGCTGCGCCTGGGCGACGACATCTACCTCGAGGTGATCGCGGCCAATCCCCGTGCTGCCGCGCCCGCGCGTCCACGCTGGTTCGGGCTCGACACGCTGGAGCCCGGCAGCCCGCCGCGGGTCCGCAACTGGATCGCGCGCACCACCGACATCACGGCTGTGCTGGCATCCGCCGGCGAAAAGCTGGGAACCGTCACCGAGATGCAGCGCGGCGACTTGCGCTGGCTGATCACCATCCCCGACGACGGCAAGCCGCTGATGGGCGGCACCGCGCCGGCACTGATCGAATGGAAGAGCGGCCCGCATCCCGCGTCACGCCTGCCCGACCAGGGTTTGCGGCTGCAGGCACTGGAGCTGTTCCATCCGCGGCCGCACCGGCTGATGGCCTTGCTCGAGGCCATCGGCATGGACGCCCGGGTGCGGGTGCGGCGCTCGCCCGCGGGCGTGGGCTCGTCGCTGGTGGCGCACATCGCGACGCCATCCGGCGCGCGCAGCCTGTCGATCGCGCCCTGAAAACGGCGATGCCCCGCGGTGCGGGGCATCGTGTGTCGGCACTTGGACCGTGCGGCCGACATCGGCATCGGCACCGGCACCGGCACCGGCCGCGGTCGGCACCGGCATGCCGGCTTATTGCGGCTCGATGTTCGCGTCCTTGATCGCCTTGGCCCACTTGGCCGTCTCGGCGACGCTGCGCTTGGCCAGGTCGGCCGGCGTGCCGGGCTCCACGGCAAAACCGTTGGCGGCGAATTTTTCCTGGATGTCCTTGCTCTGCGCGGCCGCGTTGACGGCGGCGTTGAGCTTGTTGATGATGTCGGCGGGCGTGCCGGCCGGCGCGAAGGCGGCGAAATAGGCGATCAGTTCGTAGTCCTTCAGGCCCAGCGCCTCGTTGACGGTCGGGATGTCGGGTACCACCGGCGAGCGCTTGGTCGAGGTCACGGCC
Source organism: Burkholderiaceae bacterium (assembly GCA_041581405.1). Lineage (GTDB taxonomy): Bacteria > Pseudomonadota > Gammaproteobacteria > Burkholderiales > Burkholderiaceae_C > CAISIP01. Next base: position 283 of record JBFIDI010000070.1, on the reverse strand, counting down.
AGGCCGCGGATCTTGCCGCCCTTGATCTGCGGCACGGTCACGGCGAAGTCGGCGCTGAACATCATGACCTGGCCACCGATCAGGTCGGTCATCGCGGCCGGGCCGCTCTTGTAGGGCACGTTGGTCATCTCGATGCCGGCCATGCTGGCCAGCACGCCGGCCGACACCAGCTGCGAGGTGCTGGCGCTGGCGAAGGTCACGTGGCCGGGCTTGGCCTTGGCCAGCGCGACGAATTCCTTCAGCGTCTTGGCCGGCACGTCGTTGTTGACGGTGACGATCAGCG
>JBFIDI010000069.1:0-16716 GCA_041581405.1 Burkholderiaceae bacterium | reverse complement strand
GAACCAGATGCCCGGCTCGACGTAGGTCAGCGTGATCTGCTTGCCGGAGATCGACGTCGAGCTCACCCGTACCGCGCCCTTGGCGCAGGCAATCCACTCTTCCGGCGGATCGCCGCGCGCGCAGATGAGTGCGCCGTTCTGGAATCGCTTGACGTAGGCACATCGCAGGATGTCGTGTCGCAGTGAAGGAGACAAGGAACTGAACCAGCGACCGGAGTTGATCGCTGCACGTTCTTCGATGGTAAGGATGGGCTCGTCCATGGGCTGTCTTCTCGGTGACTGGAAAAACACGAGGCTGCGCACCGCCGGTCCGACGGTACCCGGTCGCGTGCGAGCGCAGGCAGTGCCGCGCTGCCGGTGTCAGGCTTCCTCGTGCAGCAGGCTCAGCCCGATGGCGCCGCGCCGGCGCAGCCACGGGCTGGGGCGGTATCGGGGATCACCATACACCGTCTGCATGTTGAACAGGACCTCGAGTACGTTGGTGGGGCCATAACGGTCGCCCATCTCCAGCGGACCGAGCGGATATCCCAGCCCGAGCCTGACCGCCTGCTCCAGGTCCTGCGGCGTGCAGATGGCCTGCTGGCACATGTCGGCGGCAATGTTGACGATGGTGGCCACCACCCGTTGCGTCACGAAGCCGCCGCTGTCGCGGATCACGCTGACCGCTTTGCCGTCGCGTGCCATCAAGGCATGCGCGGCGTCGCGCATGTCAGGGCGTGTCGCCGGATTGGTTGCCAGTACCCTGCGCCGGGTCGTGTCGTCGTCGACCAGCATGTCGATGCCCACGGTGCGCGCCGGATCGAGCCGCTCGACCACGGCCATCGTGGTCACGTCGAAGCCCAGCGGCGCGACCAGGGTCAATGCCGCGGGCGATGGGTTCTGGCCGGTCTCGATCTGTGCGCCGAGTTTCTTGAGCAGTTGCAGCAACTGCGGCTTGCGCGCCGCGCGTTGCGATACCCAGACCGGCGGTATCGTGTCCACCTGCGGCGTGGGTGGCTCGGGCGCGAGTTCGGCCTTGCCGTCGACATAGCGGTAGAAGCCCTGGCCGACCTTGCGCCCGACGATGCCGCCGGCAAGCCGCTGCGCCGTGATCACGCTGGGGCGGTAACGCGGCTCCTCGTAATACTGCCGGTAGACCGATTCCATCACCGGATGCGAGACGTCGAGCGCGGTCAGGTCCATCAGCTCGAACGGGCCGAGCTTGAAGCCGACCTGGTCTTTCAGGATGCGGTCGATGGTCGCGAAGTCGGCGACGTTCTCGCCGACGATGCGCAAGGCCTCGGTGCCATATCCGCGTCCCGCATGGTTGACGATGAAGCCCGGCGTGTCGGACGCCTGCACCGGCGTGTGTCCCATTTGCCGCGCATAAGCTGTCAGCGCGGTGCAGGCCTGGTCATCGGTCTGCAGGCCGGCAATGACCTCGACGACTTTCATCAGCGGCACCGGGTTGAAGAAATGCAGTCCGGCGAACCGTTGCGGCCGCTTCAATCCGGCGGCGATCGCCGTCACCGACAGCGACGAGGTGTTGGTGGCCAGCACCGCGGTATCCGCAACGATGCCTTCGAGGGCGGCGAACAACTCCTTCTTGGCGTCGAGTCGCTCGACGATGGCTTCGACCACCAGCGTGCAGGGTGCCAGTTCGTCGAGGCTGTCGGCGCAGCGCAGGCGCTCCTTGCAGGCGGCGACCGTGGCCGCGTCCATGCGGCCCTTCTCGCACAGCTTGTCCCATTGCGCACAGACATCCGCACGCGCCTTCTCGCTGGCCTGCGGCTGCTTGTCGAACAGCAGCACCTGGCTGCCGGCCTGCGCGGCCAGTTGCGCGATTCCGCGTCCCATCGCGCCGGTCCCGACGATTCCTGTCACTTGAAATTGAGTTGTCATGTGTTGGATTATTGATCGAAACCCATGACGACCCGGCAGCGGCGGGGCAGGGCACGGTGCCGCCCCGCGCCACCATGCGAGAATAAATCCACACCATGAAATGCCTGTCTGCCCGATCGCCGACCCCCGACCCGCACCGACGGTCGCCGGGATGTGGTGGTCGTGGCCTGATGCACAATCGACTCGCGTTGCGCGCCGGTTGCGGCCCGGCGGCGTGCGGGGCATGCGCAACTGGCATGTCCGGCAAGGCCTGATATTTTCCACCTGAGACTATCGCCCAGATCGATGCCCCATGTTCCTTTCGTGACGGCCCTGCCGCACAGATTGCTCATCACGCTGGCGTTGCTGGTCGGCTTGGATGCCCAGGCCCTGACGCTGGGCCGGATACAAGGTGCCGCGTTGATCGGCCGCCCGCTGGACGTCTCGGTCCAGGTGCAGCTCGATCCGAACCAGAGCCTGTCGAGTGCCTGTTTCGAAGCCGACGTGTTCCATGCCGACACGCGCCAGAACCCTGCAGGTGTCAAGCTGCGCCTGGAGCCGACGGCAACGCCGCAAAGCGCCCGGTTGCGCATCACGTCCGACAGCCGCATCGACGAGCCCGTCGTGACCGTTTACGTGCGGGCCGGGTGCGCGCAGATGTCCAGTCGCCGCTATGTGCTGCTGGCGGACATCGTCAGCGAGCAGGCCGAGCCGGTGCCGCGGGTCACGTCGGTGCCTTTTGTGGATCCGTCGTCGGCGACTGCCGCGCCGTCCGCACCCGCGGTGCGTCCGCCGGCCACGGCTCCGGGCGCCGGAACGGCCTCCGTGCAGCAACCGTCGGCGCCAGCGGCGCGCCAGCCTGCGCCAGCGGCGGCCCAGCCGCGGCGTGCCGCCAGGGCGCCCGCGAAGCGCGCAGTGGCCGCGGCCGCCCCGCCGCCACCGGTGGCTCGCAACGAGCGCCAGGCTGGCGCGGATGCGCAACAAGCCCAGGCCCGACCGGCTGCTTCGGCCAGCCCGCGTGGCGCGGGCCAGTCGCGCTTGCAACTCGATCCCCTGGAGATGCTGTCGGAGCGGGTCGCGACGCTGGAGTCCAATGCCGCGGCGACGCCTGCGCAGATCAACGAGCGCGAGGCGCGCGAAAACGAGCGCCTCGAACGCCTGGAGGCCAGCGTCAATGCCTTGCTGGCGCTGGCCGAGAAGAATGAGGCCAGCCTGCTCGACGTGAGAAACCGGCTCGAGAAGGCGCAGGCCGATCGGGTCAGCAACACCGTGATCTATGCGCTGGTCGGCATGTTGCTGCTCAGTCTGCTGGCCATCGCCTATCTGCTGGCGCGCATCAACCGGGGTCCCGAGGTGTCCGGTTCACGCTGGTTCGACGCCGATGCGCGCTCATCCGAGCCGGACTCGGTTCCTCCCGCGGCGCCGACGCGCGCCATGCCGAGCGTGCAGGCGCCGGCCGTGCAACCGCCGGTTGCCCCGGCATCCGGTCACGCGGCCGTGTCGCCGAGTGCCGTGGCGCAGACCGATCGCCTGCCGATCGAGCCGACGCAGCCGATGCCCCAGGATGGCGTCGTGTCGGGGGCGGTGGCGGGTACGGGCAATGCGCAGGTCGACGTGAGCCTGGTCGAGATGAGCGAGTCGACGTTCGACCGCCTGATGCAGTCGGGCGCGGCGCACACGGCCATTCGCCGCAGCCATGAAACCGTGCCCATGGCGGTATCTGGGGATACGGCCCAGCCAGCGGCCGCTTCGGGTTCGTCACGCCCACGCATCGATGCCGACGAGTTGGTCGATGTGCGCCAACGGGCCGAATTCTTCGTCACGCTCGGTCAGACGGACCAGGCAGTTCAGGTGCTCGAGGCACGGATCGCGCGCGATGCCGGGTCGTGCCCGCAGGTTCATCTCGACCTGCTCAAGTTGTTCCATGCGTTGGGCCTGAAGGCCGACTTCAGCCAGTTGCGCGACGATTTCATGCGGATCTTCAACGCCCGCGTGCCGGATTTCGACGACTTCGACGACGAGGGGCGTTCGATCGAGGAATATCCCGGTTCGGTCGATCGCCTGATCCGGGTCTGGCGTCGTCCAACGGTGCTCCAGACCCTGGAGGAGTTGTTGTTCCTGCGCCCGATGGCGGATGACGGGGACGAGGCGTTCGACCTAGCGGCGTTCCGCGATCTGCTGATGCTGCACGCGGTGGCCCAAGCGGTCGGCCCGGGGGCTGCCGGGCGTTCGGGCGGGTTCATGGCACCGCCCCTGGCCGCCGGCCAGGAGCCGCAGGTCGACATTGATCTGTCCGAACTGCTGGAGCCCGCCGCGACGGCTCCGACACCGGAATTGCCGCAGATCGACGGCGATGCCCCGGCCCGGCCGCGCGCCGATGTGGACCTGGAAGTGCCCATGGATGCCGATGCGCCTGCCGACGCGGATCCGGCCTCCGGGTCGCGGTCGGACAACCTGATCGATTTCGACCTGAGCGACATCGATCCGCCGGAACCCGGGCCGAACAAGAAGTCCTGACACCGGCCTGCGGATGCCGGCCGCCATGCGTCGGTGGTCCGGGGTGCGGGGCCGAGCGGGCGCCGCCCGGCGACGGGCTGCTGCGGGTCGCGGGGCTTCAGCGCCGCACTTGCAGCGAGCCCGGATTGACGATGTTGCTCGGCGTGCCGCGAATGAAGTTGACGACGTTGTCGAAGGCCTCGCTGAACATGCGCTCGTAGTTTTCCTGCTCCACGTAGCCGATATGCGGAGTGCAGATGCAGTTCTCGATGCGCAGCAACGCATGTCCCTGCAGGATAGGCTCGGCCTCGAACACATCGACCGCGGCCATGCCCGGTCGGCCTCGATTGAGTGCGGCGATGAGGGCGTCGGGCTCGATCAATTCCGCACGGGAGGTGTTGACCAGCAGGGCGGTCGGTTTCATCGTCGACAAGGCGTCGAGTCCGACCAGGCCGCGTGTCTCGTCGTTCAGGCGCAGGTGCAGGCTCAGCACGTCGCATTGCGTGAACATCTCCTCCTGGCTTTGCGCCGTGGCATACCCATCGCGAGCCGCCTGTTCGAGCGAGTTGGTTCGCCCCCACACCAGCACCTGCATGCCGAACGCGCGCCCATATCCCGCGACGAGCTTGCCGATCCGGCCGTAACCCCATACGCCCAGCGTCTTGCCGGCGAGCAGGCTGCCGATGCCGAAGTTCGGCGGCATCGATGCGGCCTTGAGCCCCGACTGCTGCCAGGCGCCGTGCTTGAGGTTGCCGATGTATTGGGGCAACCGGCGCATGGCTGCCATGATCAGCGCCCAGGTCAGTTCGGCCGTCGAGAACGGCGTGCCGGTACCTTCGGCCACGGCGATGCCGCGTTCGGTGCAGGCCTGCACATCGACATGGCTTCCGACACGGCCGGTTTGCACGATCAGCTTGAGTCTCGGGAGCTTCTCGATGATGGCGCGGGTGAGCTGGGTGCGCTCACGGATCAGCACCACGATGTCGGCGTCCTTCAGTCGTACCGAGAGCTGGCCCATGCCCTTGACGGTATTGGTATGCACCTTGGCGGCGTAGGCCTCCAGCTTGCTGGCGCAGGACAGCTTGCGCACGGCATCTTGGTAGTCGTCCAGGATCACGATATTCATGGCTGCATTGTGCCTTGCGCCACGGCGCGATTGCGTCGCCGACGAGCCAGGGGTGAGCCGGGGCCACGGTTCATCGGCGGGTTCCGGTTAGCATGCGCACTCGACGCCCATCAACCCACGAGGAAGCTCCATGTCCATTTCCATGTCTTCGGCCAGTGTGCCGATCTGTACCACGATGCTGGGCAATCTCAGCCATTTTCTCGACAAGGCCCAGGCGTTCATCGAGACGCGCAAATGCGACCCGACCGCCCTGACGCAGTATCGGCTGGCACCCGACATGTTGCCTTTCACCCGCCAGGTGCTGATCGCCTGTGACGCCGCCAAGAACGGCATTGCCCGCATTTCCGGGGAGACGGCGCCGAAATTCGACGATACCGAGACCACGATCGCAGAACTCAAGGAGCGTATCGCCAAGACGATCGCCTTCATCAAGTCGGTGCCGGCGGAAAAACTCGATGGCACCGAGGCTCGGGAGATCACGTTTCCGGTCGGGCGGGAAGCTACCCGGACGCTGAGCGCCGAGGCCTATCTGAAACACTGGATGCTGCCCAACCTGTTCTTCCATGTGACGACCGCGTATGCAATCCTGCGTCACAACGGTGTCGACCTCGGCAAGGGTGACTACCTGCTTGGAGCCGGCGCAGGCGCCTGACGCCCTGGTGGTTGTGGCTGGGGCTTGCGGCAGGTCGATGGCAGGGCGCCGCGGGCCGCGCCGCGCGGCAGCAACTCCGGGACCCGTGACGGGGCCCGGACGATGTCAGATGCCGGGTTGCATGGCCGCTTCACGTTCGACCATGCGATCGAGTTCGGCACAGACATCGGCCATGCGGCCGGACATCAGGATACGGCCGGCGAGTGCGGACGCCTGACCGGCCTCCACGACCCGGATCACGCGCAAGGGCGAACGAAGACCATGCCGCGGTGCACGTACGGCGCTTGGCCGATGGGCGGCGGCACGCAAGGGCCTTGTTGCCGTATTCCGGGTCGGAGCCACCGCTGCCCACGGGGCGGGAGAGGCGGGTTGACCGCGTTGGGGCTGGACGGCGGGCGCGGGGCGGAAACGCTGCAGCAGGTGCTGCAGCGACGCCATCCAGCGACCGGACTCGATATTGCGGATGTGGTTCATGACATGGCTCCCGGCAGGCTTACATCAACATGGTGTTGCGGATCAGTCCAACGGCCAGACCCTCGATTTCGAAAGGTTCGCCCGGTTCGACAACAATGGTCTGGTAGTCCGGGTTCTCCGGATGCAGTTCGATCAGGTGCTTGTTGCGCTTGAACCGCTTGACCGTGACCTCGTCACCCAACCGGGCGACGACGATCTGGCCGTTCTTGGCGTCCTTGGTGGACTGCACCGCCAGCAGGTCGCCGTCCATGATGCCGGCGTCGCGCATCGACATGCCGCGCACCTTGAGCAGGTAGTCGGGGCGACGCTGGAACAGGCTGTTTTCGACGTAGTAGGTCTGGTCGATGTGTTCCTGGGCCAGCACAGGAGAACCCGCTGCAACCCGGCCGATCAGGGGCAGTGCGAGTTGCGCCAGGCCGGGCAGGGGCAGGGAGTACTGCTTGACGCGGGACTCGTTGATCGAGCGCAAGGCCTCGCTGCGCAGCCGGATGCCGCGCGACGTGCCGCTGACCAGTTCGATGACGCCCTTGCGCGCCAGCGCCTGCAGATGCTCCTCGGCCGCGTTCGCGGATCGAAAACCGAGTTCGGTTGCGATCTCGGCCCGGGTCGGTGGGGCGCCGGTGCGCGCAATGGCGCTTTGGATCAGGTCCAGAATCTGCTGCTGGCGCGCGGTAAGCTTGACTTGGAATTGCGGCGTGTCCATCGGGTGACTCCTGTTGGGCTGGATGGAAGGTTACTGGTTTAATAAACAGTAGCTGTATTTTTAACCAGTTTTCTTTGCGATGCAAGCCATGAACCCGTGTTTCGACGAAAAAATCGTGTTATTGGCCACCGGCGGTACCATCGCCGGACGGGCCGCGGACGCGCGCGACAACGTGTCTTATGACGCGGCGCAGGTGGGGGTGGAGCATTTGCTGGACGCATTGCCGCGCGAGGGACTGCCCCGGGCGCAACTGCTGGGCGAGCAGGTGGCCCAGGTCGACAGCAAGGACATGTCCGCCGCGGTGTGGTGGACCTTGCTGCTGCGGTGCCGGTTCTGGCTCGACGATCCGCAGGTGCGCGGCATCGTGGTCACGCATGGCACCGACACCATGGAGGAAACCGCGTATCTGCTGCACCGCCTGCTGACGCGGGACGGCCGCTGTGCCAAGCCCGTGGTGCTGACCGGCGCCATGCGCCCGGCCTCGGCACTGGTGCCCGACGGTCCGCAGAACATGCTGGACGCCCTGGCCGTCGCCGCCGACGGCCGTGTGCCGGGCGTGTCGGTTGTGTTTGCGGGCCAGGTCCATGGTGCGGTCGACGTGCACAAGCTGCACCCGTACCGGCTCGACGCGTTTTCCAGCGGCGAGGCCGGCCCTGTCGGCGTGGTCGAAGAGGGGCGCCTGCGCTTGCTGCATGACGCCGCCGCCGACGATGCCGCCGACAGCTTCGCCGCGTCGGTGCCGGCCGACTTTTGGTCCGCGCTCGCGCGCGCGAACCACCGCTGGCCGCGGGTCGAGATCGTCACCAGCCATGCCGCCGCCGACGGCTGGCTGGTCGACGCCATGCTCGCCGGCGCCGAGGCCCTGGGTGATCCGCTGCGTGGCGTGGTGGTGGCCGGGACCGGCAACGGCAGCGTGCACCAGGCCCTGGAGGCGGCGCTGATGCGGGCTCAGGCCGCCGGGGTCGAGGTTCGCCGCGCCAGCCGATGTGCCGGCAGCCGCATGGTGGCCAATCCTGCCGCCCGCTTGCCGGACGGTGGCGGACTCTCGCCCGTCAAGGCGCGAATCGCTTTGATGCTGGAATTGCTGGCCCGCGATACGGCCGCGCCTGACGGCGTGGCCGGCGCGTCGATCAGGCCAGCGCCTTGAACACGCGCTCGCGGATTTCGTCGACGGTGCCGGTGCCGTTGATGGTCCGGTATTTCGGCGCTGCCGTGGGATCGGACTTGGCCCAGTTCTCGTAATAGGCCACCAGCGGGCGGGTCTGGTCGCTGTAGACCTGCAGGCGTTTCTGGACCGTGGCTTCCTTGTCGTCGTCGCGCTGGATCAGCGGCTCCCCGGTGATGTCGTCGACGTCCGGCACCTTGGGCGGGTTGAACTTGACGTGGTAGGTGCGGCCGGACGCGGGGTGGGAACGGCGCCCGCTCATGCGTTCGACGATGGCCTCGAACGGGACGTCGAACTCCAGCACGTAGTCGAGCTTGACGTTGGCGGCCTTGAGCGCGTCGGCCTGGGGAATGGTGCGCGGGAAGCCGTCGAACAGGAAGCCGTTGACGCAGTCGGGCTGGGCAATACGTTCCTGGACCAGGCCGATGATGATGTCGTCACTGACCAGTGCCCCGGCGTCCATGACCTTCTTGGCCGCCAGGCCCATGGGCGAACCCGCCTTGACGGCGGCACGCAACATGTCTCCGGTGGAGATTTGCGGAATGGAAAACCTCTCGCAGATGAAGGTCGCCTGTGTACCTTTGCCCGCCCCTGGCGCGCCAAGCAGTATGAGTCTCATGGGTGTCTCGGTGTTTATGGATCAACGGCCGCGGCGCGGGCAACTCGTGCTGGCGCGCCGGTCGAAAGTTGGCGCAAGAATAGCATGCGGACCTTACCCGACCTTACGTCATTCGCCGCGGAATATCCGGCGCACCCTTTCGAGGTCCTGCGGGGTGTCGATGCCCGGCCCGGGATCGCGGTCGGTCACATGGACGGCGATGCGGTGACCGTGCCACAAGGCGCGCAGTTGTTCGAGCGCCTCCGCCCGCTCGAGCGGCGCCGGGGCCAGCCGTGGAAACAGGCGCAGGAAGCCGGCCCGGTATCCGTAGATGCCGATATGGCGCATCGGTGCGGCCTGCAGCAGCAGGCTGTCCTTGCCGGCGTCCAGCCACCAGGCCCCTGCGTCGCCATGGTCGCGCGCCATCGGGATCGGGGAACGGCTGAAATACAGTGCGAAACCATTTGCGTCGCAGACCACCTTGACGATGTTGGGGTTGCGGTATTCCTCGGCCGAGGCCAGTACGTGGGCGGCCGTGCTCATGCTCGCATTGCCATGGCGCTCGAGCAGACCGGCCACCGCACCCACCAGGTCCGGGTCGATCAGCGGCTCGTCGCCCTGGACATTGACGACGATGTGGCTGTCGTCCAGGCCCAGCAGGTCGCAGGCCTGCGCCAGACGGTCGCTGCCCGAGGCGTGGTCGGTCCGGGTCAGCACAGCCTGCACGCCGTGCTGGGTGCAGACGTCGATGATCGATGCGTCGTCGGCGGCGACGACCACGCGCATCGCGGTCCCGGGGCCCAGGCCGGCGCCGCTGACGCGCTGGGCCACGCGCACGATCATCGGAACACCGGCGATCTCGGCCAGCGGTTTGTTCGGCAGCCGGGTCGACGCCAGTCGCGCCGGAATCAGGACGGTGAAGGTGTCCGGGCTGGCGGCCCGGAAGGGCGCGACGGGGGAATTCACAGGCCCAGTTCTTCGTCCGTGAGGGTGCGCGCCTCGTTCTCCAGCAGCACCGGAATGCCGTCGCGCACCGGATACGCCAGCCGGGCACTGCGCGAGATCAGTTCCTGATGCTCGCGGTCAAATTCCAGTGGCCCCTTGGTGACCGGGCAGACCAGCAGGGCGAGAAGGCGTGTATCCATGACCGGATGATAACTTTGCGCGTATCTGCTGCGTGCCGCGGGTCGACAACATCTGCTCCAGGCTGCGCCAGAACGGCTGCTCCAGGTCCACCACCAGGGGCACGGCCAGCGCGTCGGGCCGGTGTTGCCACAACTTGACCGCGTCCTTCTCGGTGCACAGCAGCACAGGGTCCGTGTCGCCGCGCCATTGCGCCGCGTCGAAGTCGGCGTGGTCGGGCAGGGCCACCGTGCGCGACAACGCCAGGCCGCGCGCGCGCAGCATGGCGAAGAACACGTCGGGTTCGGCGGTGCCGGCCACGGCGAGCAGGGGCCGGGCCTGGCGGTCGGCGTCGCTCGCCAGCGCGCTCAACGCCTGTCGGGTGCCGTCGGCGCGCACCGCATGGTCGGCCAGGCTGCGCACGACCGTGAACGCCGCCACGCCGAGGGGGGCAGCGCCCGAAGTCACGACCAGGTCGACCGGGCGCGGCCAGGGCTCACGCAGCGGACCGGCGGGCAGCACGAAGCCGTTTCCGATGCCGCGCTGGTCGAACAGGCAGATCTCGATGTCGCGGTGCAGGGCCCGGTGCTGCAAGCCGTCGTCGCAGATCAGCAGGTCCAGATCGGGGTGGGCCTGCAGCAGCGCCCGCGCCGCCTGGATGCGCGATGCGGCGACCGCCACCGGAACACCGGTGCGGCGCCGTATCAGCACCGGCTCGTCGCCGGCCTCCCGCGCCGACGACGCGGGCGTCACCATGCGGCAGTCGGCGGTTTGGCGGCCATATCCCCGCGATACCACGCCGGCACGCAGGCCCCGCGCCTTCAGATGCTCGACCAGCGCGATGACGACGGGAGTCTTGCCGGCGCCGCCCGCGACGACGTTGCCGACGACGATGACCGGTACCCCCGCCCGGTGGGTGGTCAGTAGTCCGATGGCGTATGCCCATTGCCGCAACCGCCAGATGCCGCGGTACAGCACCGACAGCGGCCACAACACCCAGGCCAGCGGGCCGCGCCGGGTCCAGGCCTGCTGCAGCGTGTGACGCACCGCGATGCCGGCCACCGGGTTATCGGTTCGCCGCCTTGCCGGTGGGCTGGGTTGCAAAGGTGACCTGCGACAAGCCCGCGCGGCGGGACGCCTCCATCACGGTGATCACCGACTGGTGCTTGGCGCTGGCATCCGCATTGATGACCACGACAGTGTCCTTGCCCGCCTTGGCCGCGCCGGCCAGGGCGCTGGCCAGCAGTTCGGCGCTGCGCCCGGCCAGCGGCACCGAATTGACCGCATAGGCACCGTCGCTGCTGACGCTCACCAGCAGTTCCTTGGGATAGTCGCGCAGGTTCTCGGTGTCTGCCACCGGCAGCTTGAGCTGGATCTCGGTGAACTTGCTGTAGGTGGTGGTCAGCATCAGGAAGATCAGCACCACCAGCAGGATGTCGATGAACGGGATCAGGTTGATCTCGGGCTCGTCCCGGGACGCGGTGCGGAAGTTCATGCCGCCTTGCGCAGGTTGTTGAGGTGGCGCGCCAGCCGGTCTGCCGACACCTCCAGCGTCAACAGGTAGGCATCGACCGTCGCGCGGAAATAACGCCAGAAGATCAGGGCCGGAATCGCGATGATCAGGCCGAACGCGGTGTTGTACAGCGCCACCGAAATGCCATGCGCCAGCTGGGCCGGGTTGCCGCCGGGGGCGCCGACGGTCGGGCCTTGCGAGCCGAAGATCTCGATCATGCCCACGACGGTGCCGAACAGGCCCATCAGAGGTGCCGCCGAGGCGATCGTGGCCAGCGCGCTGAGATATCGCTCCAGCCGATGCGCCACCAGCCGGCCCGTGCTCTCCATGGTGGCGCGCAGGTCGGCGTCAGTGCAGCGCGGATCGGCGTTCAGCGCCCGGAATCCGCTGGCCAGCACTTCGCCCAGCGCTGAATTGCGCTCGAGCTGGGCCACCATGTCGGTCGACGGCAGGCTGGTGCGCGAGACCTGCAGGACTTCGTCGAGCAGGCGCGCCGGGGCGACCTTGGCCGACTTGAGACTGATGAAACGTTCGATAATCAGTGCCAACGCCAGAATGGAGAAGGCGACCAGGGGCCATATCGGCCAGCCTGCGGCTTGTATGATGGAAAACAAAGGAAAAATCCCCGCGCTGATGGTGAGCCCGGCCATTATGGCGCACCCTGTCGCGGCCGCCGAAGTCCGGTCCGGCGCAGCGACCGCAGGTCGGCGCGGCTTCACCCACAGTTCTTGTGGATAACTTTGTGCAAAACCGGGTTGAAAACTCGCGATGTGACGCATTCATGCGGCCTTGGCTTAAGGTGATGATTTAAAGGGCAACGAAATATCAAATGAAATCAACAACTTATGTCATGAAACCGTGTTATGCGCCGGTGTCGCGGGTCTGTGGCGCGACCGGGCGGCTGTTGTGGAGTAGTCACCGGGTGCATGGTTTCCAGACACTCGGTTGCGGGGCGCGTCGTGATGGCTGAAGGGGGTATGCGGATCTGGTCCGTGGGCGAGTTGTGCCATGCGGTGGCCGACACGCTCAACGCGCGCTTCAATCCGGTGTCGGTGCGTGGCGAGATTTCCGGCTTTTCGCGGGCGGCCAGCGGCCACTGCTATTTTTCGCTCAAGGATGCGACGGGACAACTGCGCTGCGCGATGTTCAAGCGTGCGGCGGGCCTGGTCGATTTCGCGCCGCGTGATGGTGCGCTGGTCGAGGTGCGCGGGCGCCTGGGGGTGTACGAGCCGCGTGGCGACCTGCAACTGATCGTCGAGTCGATGCGCCAGGAAGGTGCCGGGGCCTTGTTCGAGGAGTTCCTGCGGCGCAAGGCCAGGCTGCAGGACGAAGGGCTGTTCGATGCGCAGCGCAAGCGCGCGTTGCCGGCGCTGCCGCGCACGATCGGCGTCGTGACGTCGCTGGGGGCCGCCGCATGGCACGACGTCGTGACCGCGCTGCGACGCCGTCTGCCGCATGTGCGGGTGGTGCTGGCGCCGGCATCGGTGCAAGGCGCCGGTGCACCCGCGCAACTGGTGCAGGCCCTCGAGAGCCTGTATCAACGCGTGGCGCAGGCGGGCACAGCGACGGGCAGGACCGACGACCGTGGCCGGTTGCCATGGGCGCCCGACGTGATCCTGCTGGTGCGCGGCGGCGGTTCGATGGAGGACCTGTGGGCCTTCAACGACGAAGCGCTGGCCCGGACCCTCGTGCGCAGTCCGGTGCCCGTGATTTGCGGCGTGGGTCACGAGACCGACTTCACGATCGCCGATTTTGTCGCCGACCTGCGGGCGCCGACACCCACCGCGGCAGCCGAGCTGGTGGCGCCGCCGCGCGAGGTCTGGCTGGGCGCCCTCGACCTGCTGCAGGAACGGCTGCAGGACGCGGTCCTGCGGCGCGTGGACGCGCAGGCGCAGCGACTCGACCGGGCCGCCGCGCGCATGGGGCGTCCGTCGAACCTGGTGGCGGGTCAGCGGGTCGCCCTGGCATCGTGCGCCCGGCGCCTGCGGCTGGCGACACGCAGCTTGTTGCAACGGCACGAGCGGGAGCGCCTGGAACTGGCCGCGCAACTGCCGACGGCACGCCAGCGCGCGCTGGAACAGATCCGCCAGCGGCTCGAGCGCAATGCCTTGCGCCTGGGCCTGCTCGATCCGTCGCTGGTCCTGCAGCGGGGATATGCCTGGATCACCGACGCGCAGGGGCGTGCGGTGACGGATCCGCAGCAGACCCGGGTCGGCGACCCGGTCACCGCCACGGTGGCGAAAGGCCGCATCGATTTGCGTGTGCTCGCCCAGGTCGCCGAACAGGAATAGGCAAACTTCCTACAATCGCGCTTTTCGTACAACCAACTCAAGAGGACACCATGGAACATACCCTTCCGCAACTCCCTTACGCCATCGATGCCCTGGCACCGCACTATTCGCGTGAAACCCTGGAGTTCCACCATGGCAAGCACCACAATGCCTATGTCGTCAACCTGAACAACCTGCAAAAGGGCACCGAGTTCGAGAGCATGGCGCTCGAGGACATCGTGAAGAAGGCCAGCGGCGGCATCTACAACAACGCCGCGCAGATCTGGAACCACACCTTCTTCTGGAACTGCATGAAACCCGCCGGCGGCGGCGAGCCGGGTGGTGCACTGGCCACGGCGATCAACGCCAAGTGGGGCAGCTACGCCGCGTTCAAGGAGGCCTTCGTCAAGTCGGCGGTCGGCAATTTCGGTTCGGGCTGGACCTGGCTGGTCAAGAAGGCCGACGGTTCCGTGGACATCGTCAACATGGGCGCAGCGGGTACCCCGCTGACCACCGGCGACAAGCCGCTGCTGACCGTGGACGTCTGGGAGCACGCCTACTACATCGATTACCGCAACGCACGGCCCAAGTTCGTCGAGACCTTCCTCGACAAGCTGGTCAACTGGGAGTTCGCGCAGAAGAACTTCGGCTGATCGGCCGTTTTCGCGATGCCAACGAGGCCGGCTGCATGCCGGCCTTTTTCATGGCCGGCGTCGGCGCAGGATGGCTCGAGCGGACCCCGCCGCGCGTACGTTTGTCAGCGCGCGGCGGCGAACGGTTGCCCGGTCAGGCGAAAGCCGGGCTTGATCGCGCGCTTGGCAAACCAGCCCTTGTTCATCTCGAGGACGAACCGCACGGGCTTGGCCGAACAATGCGAGTCGGTGGTCCGGGGTTGCATGTCGGCGAGGTTGACGATGGTTCCGTCGTCGGCGACGAACGCGGCGGTCAGGGGCAGCAAGGTGTTCTTCATCCAGAAACACTGCTGTGCCGGCTCTTCGAATACGAACAACATGCCTTCGTGCTGAGGCATGTCGGCCCGGAACATCAGGCCGATCTGCCGCTGGGCAGGTGTCTGGGCGACCTGGGCGTCGATCTGGTGCATGCCCGCGCCCAGCTTGACCCGGGGCAGGTCCATTTGCGGTTGGTCCTGGGCGTGTGCAAGGCCGGTGGCCAGGGTCAACAGGCAGAGGCCGAGAAAGGTTCGCAGGTGCATGGGTGCATTGTGCCGATAAACGACGGGCCACCGGGCGCGCCATGAAAAACGCCCGCGATCGCGGGCGTTTCCGGTTTCCTGTTTTCGGATTGCGGGGCCGCAGCGCCCGCATGCCGGGGAAATCAGGCCTTGGGGGCGGCTTCCTTCTTGACGTCCTTCTTGGCGGACTTCTTGTCGGTCTTCTCGGCCTTGGCGTCGGCCTTGACTTCTTCCTTCACCGGGGCGGCGACGGGAGCGGCGGCCGGGGTGGCAGCCACGGCAGGCGTCGCGGCAGCAGCGGGGGCGGCGGCGGCAGCGGGAGCTGCGGCAGCAGCAGGTGCAGCGGCCTTGGCCGGGGCGGCAGCGACGGCGGGAGCCGCGGGAGCGGCAGCCTTGGCGGGAGCGGCGGTCTGGGCGAAAGCGCCAGCGGCGAACAGACCAGCGATCAGGGTGGCGAGAACTTTGTTCATGACGAACTTTCCTAGAAATGAAGGGTTGACAGTCTCTTCCCACGCGGGAAGCCCACCTGTAACGGACCTCGCCGGCGGGCGGTTGACAGCTTCGCAAAAATATTTGTAGTTAAAATTCCGCGGTTCCCAGGCTGCCTGCCCCGTGGCGCTGGGTCTGTCACCTGCCGGCGAGCGCCGCCGCGATTAACCGAGACCATCATTCATGTACCAGCACATCAAGGTTCCTTCCTCCGGTCAGAAAATCACCGTCAACGCGGACATGTCGCTCAACGTCCCGGAGCAACCCATCATTCCGTTCATCGAAGGTGACGGCACCGGCATGGACATCACGCCGGTGATGCTCAAGGTGGTGGATGCGGCGGTTGCCAAGGCCTATGGCGGCAAACGCAAGATCCACTGGATGGAGGTGTATGCCGGCGAGAAGTCGACCCGCCTCTACGGCCCGGATGTCTGGCTGCCGGAAGAAACCCTGCAGGTCGTCAAGGAGTACGTGGTGTCCATCAAGGGCCCGCTGACGACGCCGGTCGGTGGCGGCATCCGTTCGCTGAACGTGGCCTTGCGCCAGGAACTCGACCTGTACGTCTGCCTGCGGCCGATCCAGTACTTCAAGGGCGTGCCGTCGCCGGTCAAGGAGCCGGAGAAGACCAACATGGTGATCTTCCGCGAGAACTCGGAAGACATCTACGCCGGCATCGAGTTCGAGGCCGAGTCGGACAAGGCCAAGAAACTGATCAAGTTCCTGCAGGACGAGATGGGCGTCAAGAAGATCCGTTTCCCCAACACCTCGGGCATCGGCGTCAAGCCGGTCTCGCGCGAGGGTACCGAGCGCCTGGTGCGCAAGGCCATCCAGTACGCGATCGACAACAACAAGCCCAGCGTGACCATCGTGCACAAGGGCAACATCATGAAGTTCACCGAAGGCGGATTCCGTGACTGGGCCTACGGCCTGGCACAGAAGGAGTTCGGCGCCGAGCTGATCGATGGCGGCCCGTGGTGCAAGTTCAAGAACCCGAAGACGGGCAAGGACATCATCGTCAAGGACAGCATCGCCGACGCGTTCCTGCAGCAGATCCTG
>JBFIDI010000068.1:0-16739 GCA_041581405.1 Burkholderiaceae bacterium | reverse complement strand
GCCGCAGTGTCGGCCGGCACATCCGTTCGCGTTGGCGGCAGCAGTTGCGCGGGCAGTTCGGCACCCACCAGCAAACGCAAGGCGTTGCGGTCCTGGCTCACCTGCGCCTCGAGCGCGGCCAGATCGCCCCGCGTGGTTTGCACGGCGGCCTGGCCGGTCGCCAGTTCGAGCGCCGTGGCCGCACCCAGCGCGCGCCGCCGGCCGATCAGCTCCAGGCTGCGCTCGCGGCTGGCCAGCGTCATCCGCGCCAGATGGCGCTTGGTCTGGTCGGCCTCCAGCGTGAGCCAGGCCTGGGCCACCGAGACCACCAGGCTCGCCTGCACAGCGTCACGCGTTTGCGCGCTGCCCAGATACGTGGCCAGCGCGGCGCCCTTGAGCTGGGCCAGGCGTCCCCACAGATCGAGTTCCCACGCGGCAACACCCACCGAAAGGCTCGCGGCACGGCTGGTGCCCGCGGCGGCGGAGGCATCGGCATTGACCACGGGGCCGACATCGGCCTCGCGGATGTCGTATTGCACCCGGGTGGCTTCGATGTTCAGGGCCGCCAGCCGCAGATCGCGGTTGTTGCGCAAGGCCAGTTCCACCGTCTCCTTCAGGGCCGGATTCGCGATCACGTCCTGCCACGCCAGCGCCGAGGCCGTGGGCAGGCCCAGGTCACCCTGCACGGCCGTGGAGGCCACCTCCGAAGGAACGGGCAGGCGCGTCTCGCCGCCGCTGTCAAGGTTGTCGAACGTCGCGCAGGCGCTGAGCAACACCGCGCCCGCCATGCTGGTCCAGATGGATCTCATGCCGGAACTCCTTCCCATTGCGCCGGCGCGGCGCGGCGCGGCCAGTCGAACACCTTGCGAATCAACACATACAACACCGGTATGAACAGCAGGCCCAGCACGGTGGCGCTGACCATGCCGCCGAGCACGCCGGTGCCGATGGCACGTCGGCTGCCCGAACCCGCGCCCGTGGACACCGCCAGCGGCAACACGCCGAACATGAAGGCCAGCGAGGTCATCAGGATGGGTCGCAGGCGCAGCTTCACCGCATCGAGCGTGGCCGCCAGCAAGCTCGCCCCCTGGGCCTGCAACTGCTGGGCGTACTCCACGATCAGGATGGCATTCTTGGCCGACAGACCCACCGTGGTGAGCAGGCCGATCTGGAAATACACGTCGTTGGTCAACCCCGCCATCCAGGTCGCCGCCACCGCCCCGATGACGCCCATGGGCACCACCAGCATCACCGAGAACGGCACCGACCAGCTTTCGTACAGGGCGGCCAGGCACAGGAACACGAACAGGATGGACAAGGCGTAGAGCGCCGGCGCCTGCGAGCCCGACAGACGCTCCTGGTAGGACTGCCCCGACCATTCGAAGCCGATGCCTTGTCCCACCTCCTGGTTGAGCCGGGCGATGATTTCCTCGGCCGCGTCCATGGCCTCGCCCGAACTGGCGCTGGCCGAGGGCGAGCCCACGATCTCGTACGACGACAAGCCGTTGTAGCGCTCCAGCTTGGACGGACCACTGCTCCAGGCCACGGAAGCGAAACTCGACAGCGGAACCATGTCGCCCGCGTTGTTGCGCACCCGCCAGTGCAACACATCCTCGGGCTGCATGCGGTAGCTGGCATCGCCCTGCATGTAGACCTTCTTGACCCGCGACGCGTTGATGAAATCGTTGATGTACGTGCCCCCCAGCGCCGAAGACAGCGTGGCATTGACGTCGGCGGTGCTCAGGCCCAGGGCCGAGGCCTTCTGGTCGTCGATGTCCACCTGCAGCTGCGGCGAGGCCGGCACACCGCTGGCCCGCACGCCGGTGAGCCGCGCATCCTGGTTGGCCAGCTCGATGAAGCGGTCGCGCGCCGCCTGCAAGGTCTCCTGGCCCAGGCCGCCGAGATCCTGCAGTTGCAACGTGAAGCCGGCATTGCTGCCCAACCCGCGCACCGCGGGCGGCAGCAGCACGAATACCCGGGCATCCCGTGTCTTGCCGAGATCGCGGTTGAACCGCTGCGCCAGGGCCTTGGCGCCTTGGCCTTCACCTTCGCGCTCGCTCCAGTCCTTGAGGCGAATGAACATGTTGGCAATCGCCTGGTCGCCGCCCAGGCCGCGCAAGGCGATGGTGGAAGCCACCTCGGGTTGCCGCCCCATATAGGCTTCGACTTCCTTCAATACCGCGGCAGTGCGCGAATCGGTCGCCCCGGTCGGCAACTGCACCTGAGCCATCAACAGACCCTGGTCTTCGTCGGGCAGGAACGAGCCGGGCAAGCGGGTGAAGCCATAGGCCAGGCCCGCGACCAGCAGCGCATAGATCACCACCATGCGCGCAGGCCGGCCCAAGGTGCGTGACACCAGCGAGCGGTAGCCCTCGCTGCTGCGCAGGAAACCCGTGTTGAACGCGGAGAAGAAGCGACCCAGCGGCCCGTTGACCATGCCATGCCCGGCCGGCGGCAGCAACGAGGCGCACAAGGCCGGCGTCAGCGTCAGCGCCACCAGCACACTGAGTACCATGGCCGAGACGATGGTGATGCTGAACTGCCGGTAGATCACGCCGGTGGAGCCCGACAGGAACGCCATCGGGATGAACACCGCCGACAACACCAGCGTGATGCCGACCAGGGCCGGCGTGATCTGGCCCATGCTCTTGCGTGTCGCGTCCCGGGGCGACAGGCCTTCTTCCGAGATCAGGCGCTCCACGTTTTCCACCACCACGATCGCGTCGTCGACCAGCAGTCCGATGGCCAGCACCATGCCGAACATCGTGAGCGTGTTGATCGAATAACCGAACACCTGCAGCACCCCGAAGGTGCCCAGCAGCACCACCGGCACCGCGATCGCCGGGATCAGCGTGGCGCGCAGGTTCTGCATGAACAGCGCCATGATAAGCACCACCAGCAGCATCGCCTCGCCCAGGGCCTTGACCACCTCTTCGATGGACACCTGCACGAACGGCGTGGTGTCGTAGCCGATGTCGTACGTGATCTGGTCCGGGAAAAAGGGCGCGAGCTGATCCAGCTTGGCCTTCACCGCCGACGACACCTCCAGCGCGTTGGCGCCCGTGGCCAGGCGCACGCCCATGCCCGCCATCGGCTTGCCGTTGTACGCGCCCTGCACGGTATAACTCTCGCGACCCAGCTCGATGCGGGCCACGTCGCCCAGCGTGACCACCGAACCATCGCTGTTCGCCTTGAGAAACACCTTCTCGAACTGGTCCACGCTGCGCAGCTTGCTACGCGCGGTGATCGTGGCGCTCAGTTGCTGGCCCTCGACCGCGGGCAACGCGCCCAGCGCACCGGCGGACACCTGGGTGTTCTGCGACGTCAGCGCCGTGCTGATGTCGCTGGGCATGAGCGCGTATTTCTGCAGCAAGGTCGGGTTGAGCCAGATACGCATGGCGTAGCCCGATCCCAGCGTGACCACCTCGCCCACGCCATCGATGCGGCTGACCTGGTCCACCAGGCTCGAGGCCACGTAGTCGCCGATGTCACCCGACGTGATCGTCGGATCGTCCGAGGTCAGGTTGGCGATCATCAGGAAGTCGCTGCCCGACTTGGTCACCGTCACGCCCTGGTTCTGCACCGCCTGGGGCAGCTGCGTCATCGCCTGCTCCAGCTTGTTCTGCACCTGCATCTGCGCCACGTCGGCGTCGGTACCCGAGATGAAGCTGAGCGTGACCGTGGCGCTGCCGGTGGAACTCGATGACGACGACATGCTCTGCAGGCCATCGAGCCCGGTCATGCGTTGCTCGATGACCTGGGTCACCGAGTCCTCGACGGTCTGGGCCGAGGCCCCGGTGTAGGTGGCCTGCACCCGGATGCTGGTGGGGGCAATGTCGGGGTATTGCTCCAGCGGCAGCATGAAGATGGACAGTGCGCCCGCGAGCATGATCACGATGGCGATCACCCACGCGAATATCGGGCGGTCAATGAAGAAGCGTGCCATGGGGTCGTCCGATCAGCGTGTGGTGGTGGTGGCAGCCGTGGCAGCGGTGTCGGCCTTGGCGGTCACCATGGGCACGGCATGAACGATCTGCCCGTCCCTGACCTTGCCCAGGCCCTCCACCACCAGCCGGTCACCCGCCTTCAACCCCTCGGTCACGCGCCACTGTCCGTTGACCGTCGAGCCGGTCTTCACCGCCCGTTTCTCGATCGCGCCGTCGTCCTTCACCACCATGGCGCTGGCCTCGCCCCGCGCATTGCGGGTCACGCCCGCCTGGGGGACCAGGATCGCCTGCGGATCCATCGCCTGGTTCAGGCTGACCCGCACGAACATGCCCGGCAGCAGCAGTCCCTCCGGATTGGGTATCCGGGCGCGCAGCGTCATGGCGCCCGAGCCGGTGTCCACTTCCACGCCCTGCACCTGCAAGACGCCTTCGTGCTCGTACCGGGATCCGTCTTCCAGCGTCAGGCTCACGGTGGTTTCGCCCTTTTTGAGCGCACCGCTGTCGAGCTGGCGGCGCAGGCGCAGCCAGTCGGCACTGCTCTGGGCCACATCCACCCAGATCGGGTCGAGTTGCTGCACGGTGGTGAGCGCCTCCGTCTGGTTCGCGGTCACCAGCGCGCCACGGGCCACCGTCGAGGTGTCGACACGCCCGGCGATCGGCGCCACGATGCGGGTACGGTCCAGCTCCACCTGGGCATTGACCTGCGTGGCCTGCGCGGACTGCAGCTCCGCGCGCGCCTGCAGCAGCGCCGCCTGTGCGTCTTCGTAGTCCTGCTGGGTTCCCACGTCGGCCTCGAGCAAGGCCGCCTGGCGATCGGCCTTCATCTCCGCTGCCGCCAGCGTCGCCTGGGCACGGGCCACACCGGCGACGGCCACGCGCAGGCTGGCCTCGGCGCTGGTGCTGTCGAGCTGGTACAGCGGCTGCCCGGCCCGGACCATGCTGCCTTCCTTGAACAGCCGCTCGCGCACCAATGCGGTCACCTGCGGGCGCACTTCGGCGGACTGCGCCGCCACGGTGCGTCCGGCCAGTTCGGTGTCCAGCGCCAGGGGTTGCGCAACCACGGTCACGATACCCACTTCCACCGCGGGGGGCACCGCCGGCGTGCCATCGGCCTTGCCGTCGGCGCAGCCGGCGACGACGATCGCGGCACCCAGGCACCACCAGGCCCAACGGCCCGAACGAAAGAGTCGGCGCGGCGAAATGCCGGTATCACGAGAAGCTGAACGGTTCATGGAAGTTCCTGGGGTTTTTTCAGAGTGCAAGTCGTATGTTGCGGTGCAAATGTGCAGAGAAATTGAAGACCCGCGGCGCGGCCGCGTCTCGCCGCCACGGCCTGGGTGACGCGCCACGCAATCGGTTCCAATACGGCATGCGCCTCGGTCTGTCCACCCGCCTGTTTCTCGCCATCCTGGCCACGGCGGCACTGGCCGTGGCCCTGGTGGGCGTGGCCACCCGGCTGAACTTCGAGCGGGGCTTCCTGGGCTACCTCAACGACCTGGCCGAGGAACGCATGGCGTTTGCCAAGCCGCGCCTGGAAAACGCCTACCTGCAGCATGGCAACTGGGACTTCCTGCGCGACAACCACCGCGCCTGGCACGGGGTGCTGCGCCCGGTTCCCGGCGATGACCTGGGCGAGCAGGCACAAACCAGCAACGTGCTGACCTCCGACCTGACCGGCGCCGTCTTGCGCATGAGCCTGCTGGATCGCCAGCGCCAGTGGGTGGTCGGCTTTCCCGGGGTCAGCGAGCAGTCCCTGCAGGTTCCGCTGCTGGCCAACGGAGAAACCGTCGGCTGGTTGACCATGGTGCCGTTCCAGTCGGTCGCCGACGGCGGAGACCAGCGCTTTCAGCAAGGCCAGGCCAAGACCACGGTGGCCATCGTCGCGCTGGCGCTGCTGCTCTCGGCCCTGATCGCCTGGTGGGTGGCCCGCCGCTTGCTCGCCCCGGTGCGCCGCGTGGCCACCGCCACCCACCGCCTGGCCGCCGGGCACCATGACACGCGGGTGCCGGTGGACAGCGACGACGAGGTCGGCCAACTGTCCCGGGACTTCAACCATCTGGCGCTGACCCTGGGACGCAACGAGTCGCTGCGACGCAGTTTCATGGCCGATGTGTCACACGAACTGCGCACGCCGCTGGGCATCCTGAAGGGGGAACTCGAAGCCCTGGAGGACGGCATCGTGCCCTTGAACGCCGACGCCGTCGGGTCGCTGCAGGCCGAGGTGGAACGCATCGGCGGGCTGGTGGAGGACCTGCACGAGCTGGCCTTGTCCGACGCGGGCGCGTTGAGTTACCGCCTGGATCCGCTGGACCTGGTGGCGCTGCTGCAGCGTGCGGAGCAGGCGCACCGGCCGCGCATGCAGGCCGCGGGGCTCGACCTGCGCATGCAGTTGCCAGGTACGCGGGCCATGGTGTGTGCCGACGCCGCGCGGCTGCTGCAACTCGTCGACAACCTGCTGGAGAACAGCCGGCGCTACACCGATGCACCCGGCACGGTCGAGGTGACACTGGCGCAAACCGGCACGCAGTGGCAGCTCGACATCGACGACAGCGCGCCGGGTGTTCCCGCCGAGATGCAGCACCAGCTGTTCGATCGGTTCTTCCGCGTCGACGGGTCGCGCAGCCGGGCCACGGGCGGCTCGGGCCTGGGCCTGGCCATCTGCCGCAACATCGTGCAGGCGCACGGCGGCGACATCACCGCCCATGTCTCGGCACTGGGCGGCGTGCGCATTTCCATCCGACTGCCACGGGAGGCTGATGCATCATGACCACCGTTCTTGTCATCGAGGACGAGCCCAAGCTCGCCACGCTGCTGTGCAACTACCTGCGCGCGGCCGAACTGGACGCCAGCGTGGTCTCCGACGGCCTGGCCGCCGTCCAGGCGGTGCGCGACCTGAACCCGTCCATCGTGCTGCTGGACCTGATGCTGCCCGGACGCGACGGCACCGACATCTGCCGGGAGATACGCGGCTTCAGCCGCGTGCCCATCATCATGCTGACCGCACGGGTGGAGGAGGTCGACCGCCTGCTCGGCCTGGAGATCGGTGCCGATGACTACCTGTGCAAACCCTACAGTCCGCGCGAGGTCGTCGCGCGGGTCAAGGCCCAGCTGCGGCGTTCGCAATGGCACGCCGACCGCGAACAGGCCCCGCCGTCGCAGCCATCCGGGGATCCGCTGCGCATCGACGAATCACGGTTCCGCGCCAGCTGGGGCGAGCACGACCTGGACCTGACGCCGGCGGAGCTGCGCCTGTTGCGCGCGCTCTCCCGCATGCCCGGCCGGGTGTTTTCGCGGGATCAGCTGCTGGAACACCTGCATGCCGACGGCAGGGCCCTGACCGATCGCGCCATCGACAGCCACGTCCGCAACATCCGAAGAAAGTTCGAACAGGCCTGCGGTACCGGCAAGAGTCCCATCCGATCGATCTACGGCGTGGGTTACAGCTACGAATGGCCGCTGGCCTGAGCCCGCGTCGGTGCGCGCCGCGGTGCCGGCGTCAGGCCCGTCGCAGACCAGGCCGGCCGCCGGCACGCCGCCTGGCTCACGCCAGGTCGAACCGATCCAGGTTCATCACCTTGTTCCACACCGCCACGAAGTCGCGCACGAACACCGCCCCCGCATCGCTGCTGGCGTAGACCTCGGCCAGGGCCCGCAGCTGGGAGTTCGAGCCGAAGACGAGATCGACCACGGTACCCGTCCACCGGACCTTGCCCGAGGCGCGGTCGCGGCCCTCGAGGACATGCGGGTCCGCCGCCGAGCGGGCCCACTGGGTTCCCATGTCGAGCAGGTTCACGAAGAAGTCGTTGCTCAGCATCTGCGGGCGCTGCGTGAAGACACCGTGCGCCGACTGCCCGACGTTGGCACCGCGCACACGCAGCCCTCCGAGCAGCACCGTCATCTCGGGCGCGGTCAGCGTCAGCAGGTTGGCGCGGTCCAGCAGCAACGCGGCAACCTCGGCTTCGCCACCCTTGCCCACGTAGTTGCGGAACCCGTCGGCCGAAGGCTCGAGCGGCGCGAACGACTCGACGTCGGTCTGCTCCTGCGACGCATCCATGCGCCCCGGCGCGAACGGCACCGCGACATCGGTGCCGGCGCGCTTCGCCGCTTCCTCGATCGCAGCGCAGCCGCCGAGCACGATCAGGTCGGCCAGCGACACCCGCTTGTTGCCGCCGTTCTGCTGGGCGTTGAAGGCCTGCTGGATCGCCTCGAGCTCTCGCAACACCGTGGCCAGCGAGGCCGGCTGGTTCACCGCCCAGTCCTTCTGCGGCGCCAGCCGGATGCGTGCACCGTTGGCGCCTCCGCGCTTGTCGCTGCCACGGAACGTGGATGCCGAAGCCCAGGCCGTCGTCACCAGCTGCGCGATCGACAAGCCGGAATCCAGGATGCGGGCCTTCAGCGCGGCAATGTCGTTCGCATCGACCAGCGCGTGATCGACCGCGGGAATCGGGTCCTGCCACAGCAGTTCCTCCTGCGGCACCAGGGGGCCGAGATAACGCGACACCGGACCCATGTCGCGGTGCGTCAGCTTGTACCAGGCGCGCGCGAACGCATCGGCGAACTGCTGCGGGTTCTGCTGGAATCGGCGCGCGATCTTTTCGTACGCCGGATCCATGCGCAGCGCAAGGTCGGCCGTGGACATCATCGGTGCATGGCGGCGGGACGGGTCGTGCGCGTCCGGCACCGTGCCCTGGGCCGATGCGTCCTTCGGCGTCCACTGGTGCGCGCCCGCGGGGCTCTTCGTGAGTTCCCATTCGTACTTGAACAGGATGTCGAGGTAGTCGTTGTCCCAGCGGATCGGATTGGTCGTCCAGGCGCCTTCCAGGCCGCTGCTGATCGTGTGCACGCCGCTGCCGCTGCCGAAGCTGCCTTTCCAGCCCAGGCCCTGGTCCGCGATGTCGGCGCCTTCCGGCTCGGGTCCGACATATTGAGCCGGATCGGCCGCGCCATGGCATTTGCCGAAGGTGTGGCCGCCGGCCACCAGCGCCACGGTCTCCTCGTCGTTCATCGCCATGCGCGCGAAGGTCTCGCGGATGTCGCGTGCCGACGCCACCGGATCGGGCTTGCCGTTCGGTCCTTCCGGATTGACGTAGATCAGGCCCATCTGCACGGCGCCGAGCGGGTTCTCGAGCTCGCGATCACCGCTGTAACGCTTGTCGCCCAGCCACTCGGACTCGGGCCCCCAGTAGATCGACTCGTCCGGCTCCCAGGTGTCTGCCCGCCCGCCGGCAAAACCGAAGGTCTTGAAGCCCATCGACTCGAGCGCCACGTTGCCGGTCAGGATCATCAGGTCGGCCCAGGAGATCTTGCGGCCGTACTTCTGCTTGATCGGCCACAACAGGCGGCGCGCCTTGTCCAGGCTCACGTTGTCCGGCCAGCTGTTGAGCGGCGCGAAACGCTGCGAGCCGGTGCCCGAGCCGCCGCGACCGTCGGACACCCGGTAGGTGCCGGCGCTGTGCCAGGCCATGCGGATGAAGAACGGACCGTAATGACCGTAGTCCGCCGGCCACCAGGATTGCGAGTCGGTCATCAGCGCGTGCAGATCCTTGATCACGGCGTCGAGGTCCAGGCTCTTGAATGCCTTGGCGTAGTCGAAGCCCGGCTCCATCGGATCGGACAAAGGCGAATGCTGGTGCAGCACCTTCAGGTTGAGCTGGTTGGGCCACCAGCTGGCATTGGTGGTGGCACCGGCCATCGCCTGCCGGTGCGATGCGCCGGCGAATGGGCACTTGGATTCGTTCGTCATGGCTGTCTATTCCTTCGTTTACGTGAACACGCTCCCAGTCTATAGACCCGGGTGCCATGTATCCAGTCGGAATTGGCAATGACGGCGATAGTGCCATTTGCCGGCACGCGCGCGAACGACACGGCGTTCGTGGCTGCGCCGTGCCCGCTCGCCGCCACGGTGGCGGCGCGTCGACACGTCATACAACCGACACATGGCCGACATGCCGGCGTCATCGTCGCGGTCGAGACTGACGCCATGAAACATCCACACACCGCTCCCGAACGCGAAGCCCCGCAACGGCCGCGCCTGCGCACGCCGACGACGCCCGCCCGGACCGTGTCCGGCGACACCATCGAGGTCAGCTGGGCCTGCCACCAGGACGAGGTGCGCGAGGCGCAGCGCCTGCGCCACGCGGTGTTTGCCGGCGAGATGGGGGCCCGGCTCGACACCCGGTTGCCCGGCCACGACATCGACATCTTCGACGACTTCTGCGAACACCTGCTGGTGCGCGACGCCGAGACCCGCCAGGTGCTGGGTACCTACCGGCTGCTGACGCCGGCGCAGGCGCGGCGCATCGGCAGCACCTACAGCGACACCGAATTCGACCTGACCCGGTTGCGCAGCCTGCGCGAGCGCATGGTCGAGATCGGCCGCAGCTGCGTGCACCGCGACCATCGCCAGGGCAAGGTGATCATGGCGCTGTGGGGCGCGCTGGCCGCGTTCATGGTGGACAACGCACTCGACACGATGATCGGCTGCGCCAGCATCCCGATGCAGCATGACGCCGCCACCGGCCTCGTCGGCGGCGGACACGCGGCCGCCAGCGTCTGGAAGCAGCTGGGCCAGCGCCACCTGGCGTCGATCGAATGGCAGGTGCGTCCGCGCCTGCCGCTGCCGGTGGAAGACCTGGACGGCGACCTCGACGTGTTGCCGCCGCCGCTGATCCGCGCCTACCTGCGCCTGGGTGCCAAGGTGCTGGGTCCGCCGGCCTGGGATCCGGACTTCAACACGGCCGACCTGCCGATGATGTTGCGCATCGGCGACCTGCCGGCGCGTTACCGCAACCACTTCCTGGGCAACTGAGCATCATGGCCTTCGATGCGCTGGGCGGCTACGCCGACATGACGCGCGGGTCGCGCTTCGCGGCCGCGCCCGCCCGCCGCGCGCCGTATCGCGCGGTGTTCATCTCGGACCTGCACCTGGGCACGCCCGGTTGCCAGGCCGACGCCCTGCTCGAATTCCTCAAGGAGCATCCGAGCGAATACCTGTACCTGGTCGGCGACATCGTGGACGGCTGGCAGCTGCGGCGCAAGTGGTTCTGGCCGCAGTCGCACAACGACGTGGTGCAGAAGATCATGCGCAAGGCGCGCAAGGGTTGCCGCGTGATTTTCGTGCCGGGCAACCACGACATGTTCGCGCGCCAGTTCGCCGGTCAACACTTCGGCGGCATCGCGGTGCAGCACGAGGCCGTGCATGTCACGGCCACCGGCCAGCGCCTGTGGGTGGTGCACGGCGATGCGTTCGACGCCGTGGTCCAGTGCGCACGCTGGCTGGCCGTGGTCGGCGACAACCTGTACGGCATCACCTTGCGGCTCAACCGCCACCTGAACCGCCTGCGCGGGCATTTCGGCTTCCCCTACTGGTCGCTGTCGGCCTACCTGAAACTCAAGGTCAAGAAGGCCGTCAACTACGTCAGCGACTTCGAGGCCGCGGTGGCCGGCGAAGCGCGCCGGCGCGGACACGATGGCGTCGTGTGCGGGCACATCCACCATGCCGAGATGCGCACCATCGACGGCACCTTGTATTGCAACGACGGCGACTGGGTCGAGAGCCGCAGCGCCCTGATCGAACACCCCGACGGCCGCCTGGAACTGCGCTACTGGCAACATGCGGCCGTCCCGCGCAGCGACGTGGCCGCCGCCCGAGTGCCCGCGTGAAGATCGCCCTGGTCACCGACGCCTGGGAACCCCAGGTCAATGGCGTGGTGACCACGTTGCGCGAACTGGTCCGGGAACTGGAGCCGCTCGGTCATTCGGTCGAGGTCCTGCATCCCGGGCTGTTCCGCACCGTGCCCTGCCCCGGCTACGCCGGCATCGACCTGGCCTGGCGCGCCGGCGCCGCGCTCGCTCGCCGGCTCGACGCCCTGCAGGCCGACGCCATCCACATCGCCACCGAAGGACCGCTGGGCTGGGCCGCACGCCGCTATTGCCTGCGCCATGGGCTGGCCTTCTCGAGCGCCTTTCACACCCGCTTCCCGGAGATCCTGCACGCGGCGCTGCGCATACCCACGGCATGGACCTACGCGTTGTTCCGGCGTTTCCACGCGCCATCGTCGGCCGTGATGGTGCCGACCCGCGCCGTGCGCGACATGCTCGCCACACGCGGCTTCCGCGCGCTGCGCGACTGGACGCACGGCGTCGACACCCGGTTGTTCGCGTTTCACGGCGAACCGCGCACCTGCAGCCGGATCGGCCTGCTGCCGCGACCGGTGTCGCTGTTCGTCGGCCGCATCTCCTACGAAAAGAACATCGAAGCCTTCCTGCGCATGGAGATACCCGGCAGCAAGGTGGTGTGCGGCGTGGGGCCGCTGGCCGACGACCTGCAGCGGCGTTATCCGGCCGTGCACTGGATGGGTCTGCTGCCCCGTCCCGTGCTGGCACAGGTCTACGCGTCCGCCGACGTATTCGTGTTTCCCAGCCGGTCGGAGACCTTCGGCCTGGTCATGCTCGAATCGATGTCCTGCGGCACGCCGGTGGCCGCCTACCCCAGCGACGGCCCGACCGAAGTCCTGGCGCAGGCGCAGGGCGGCGTCTGTGACACGGATCTGGTGCAGGCCTGGCATCGGGCACGCGCCATCACACGGACCCAGGCACGCGCGCGTGCACTGGAATTCGGCTGGGACGCGGCGGCGCGGAGCTTTGCATCGCATCTGGTGCCGGCCGCCCGAGGCCCCCGCCCGGAGGCCATCGTCACGGAAGTGTCATCATTGCGTTAAACAATCGTCAGATTCCTTTGCGCATGCCATGACTCCTCACAAGAAAACCTCCCAGGAGCGACCACACCGCATTCCGTTCCTCGACCGCGACCACAGCATCCTGGCATTCAACGAACGGGTGCTGGACTGGGCGCACCGTCCGGACGTGCCGCTGCTCGAGCGGCTGCGCTACCTGTGCATCGTCTCGTCCAACCTCGACGAGTTCTTCGAGGTGCGCATGGCCGCCCACCTGCAGGCCTTCCAGAGCGGCGTGCGCAAGGGCCTGTCCAGCGTGCAGTCGTTCGAGGCGCTGGCCCAGGCCGCGCACACGCTGGTCGACCGCCAGTACAGCCTGTACAACGACGCCTTCATGCCAGCCTTCGCCCGCGAAGGCATCGAGATCATCGGCTACAGCGACCGCACGCCCGCCCAGACCAAGTGGGTACACGCCTATTTCGAGCGCGAGGTGCGTCCGCTGCTGATACCGGTGGGGCTCGACCCCTCCCACCCCTTCCCCCAGGTGGCCAACAAGACGCTGAACTTCATCGTGCGCCTCGGCGGCAAGGACGCGTTCGGCCGCGAGAACGAGATCGCCATCGTCAAGGTGCCGCGGGTGCTGCCGCGGCTGATCCGCATGCCGGCCCGCGTGGCGGGCGGCAAGGCGGCGCTGGTGTCCTTGTCCAGCGTGATCCGGGCCCATCTGCCCAGCCTGTTTCCCGGCCGGCAGGTCGGCCAGTTCTCGCAGTTCCGGGTGACGCGGCATTCCGACCTGGCGGTGGACGAGGACGACGTGCGCAACCTGCGCATGGCGATGCGGCTGGGGCTGCAGCAGCGCCACTACGGCCAGGCGGTGCGGCTGGAGGTGGCAGCGGGCTGCTCCGACTACCTCGCCGACTTCCTGCTGCGCCAGTTCAACCTGACATCGCTGTCCCTGTACCGGGTGCACGGACCGGTCAACCTGGTGCGGTTGCAGCAACTGATCGACCTGGTCGACGCGCCGCAACTGCTGTTTGCGCCCTACAACCCGTCCAACCCGCAGCAGTTGCAGCGCAACGAGTCGCTGTTCGAGCGGCTGCGCGGCGGCGACATCCTGCTGCACCATCCCTACGAGAGTTTCTCGCTGGTGATCGACTTCCTGCGCGAGGCCGTGCACGACCCGGACGTGCTGGCGATCAAGCAGACCATCTACCGCACCGGCCCGGACCCGCAGCTGATGGACCTGTTGTGCGAGGCCGTGCGCCGCGGCAAGGAGGTCACGGCCGTGGTCGAACTCAAGGCCCGGTTCGACGAGGAGAACAACATCAACTGGGCCGAGCGCCTGGAGGCCATCGGCGCGCAGGTGGTCTACGGCGTGGTGGGACTCAAGACCCACGCCAAGATGCTGCTCGTGACCCGACGCGAAAACGGCCGGCTGGCGCGTTACGTGCACCTGTCCACCGGCAACTACAACGTGCGCACGGCGCGGCTGTACACCGACATCGGCCACCTGAGCGCCGACCCGGCGCTGACGGCCGACATCGAGAACGTGTTCCTGCACCTGGCCAGCCAGAGCCGCCTGCCCAGGCTCAACAAGGTCTGGATGGCGCCGTTCCATCTGCAGCGGCGCTTCATCGCCTGCATCGACGCGGTCGCCGCCGCGGCCGAACGGGGCGAGGACGCACGTATCGTGCTCAAGATGAACGCGCTGACCGACGAGGCGCTGACGATGGCGCTGGCGCGGGCCGGCCAGCGTGGCGCGCGCATCGACCTGATCGTGCGCGGCGCCTGCATGCTGCCGCCGGACCTGCCGGGCCTGACCGAGAACATCCACGTGCGATCCATCATCGGCCGCTTCCTGGAACACTCGCGGGTGTTCTATTTCCGCGCCAACGGACAGGAGCAGCTGTACCTGTCGAGTGCCGACTGGATGAACCGCAACATGCTGCGCCGCATCGAACTGGCCTGGCCGGTCGAGGATCCGGCGCTGCGCCAGCGCATCATCGACGAATGCCTGGTCGCCAGCCTGTACGACCACCGCGACGCCTGGCTGCTGTCCGCCGACGGCAGCTACCGGCGCGCCCAAGCCAATGCACAGGGCCAGACACCGGGCATGCAGGATGCACTGATGACCCGCTACGGAGCCCCCACACACAAGGAGATCGAATGGACCTGATCCTGTGGCGCCATGCCGACGCGGAAGACGGCAACGAGAACATCGACGACCTGGACCGCGTGCTCACGCCGCGCGGCGTCAAGCAGGCGGCCCGGGTCGCCAGCTGGCTGGACCGGCAATTGCCCGAGGGCACCCGCGTATTGACCAGCCCGGCGCGGCGCTGCGAGCAGACCGCGCTGGCCCTGGGCCGCAAGTACAAGGTACGGCCGGAGCTGACCACCGACACCACGGTCGAGCAGCTGCTCGAAGTGGCCCAATGGCCCCACGCCAAGAACGCGGTGCTGATCGTCGGCCACCAGCCGACGCTGGGCGAGACCATCGCCCACCTGCTGCCGCTGCACCATCCCTCGTGCCCGGTGCGCAAGGGCATGGTCTGGTGGCTGCGCACCCGCGAACGCGACGGGCAGCAGCAGACCATCGTCACCGCGGTGCAGTCGCCCGAGACCCTGTAGGCGCCGCCCCGGCGACGCCGCGTCGTTCGCGTCCCGCCCCGACGCACCAAGGCAGGGCAATCCCTGCCTGCCACCGGCCGCGACACCGCGATAATGGGTCGTTCCGGCGGGCTTGCATGCTCGCTTTGGCACTGTTCTTGCTAGCCGACAGGCGCCTGCCTGACGGCTATTTCAGTTCACCAACCGAGCAATACCATGATCAAAAACATCTTCTCCCGCCTTGCGCCCGCGCTGGTGCTGGCCGCCGCCGGCAGCCTGGCCCACGCGCAGACGCCCATCAAGTTCATCCTCGACTGGCGCTTCGAAGGCCCGTCGGCGCTGTTCCTGGCCCCGGTGGCCAAGGGGTATTTCAAGGACGCCAAGCTCGATGTGTCGATCGATGCCGGCAACGGCTCGGGTGGCGCGGTGACCCGTGTGGCCGCCGGCACCTACGACATGGGTTTCGCCGACCTGGCCGCGCTGATGGAATTCCATGCCAACAACCCCGATGCGCCGAACAAGCCGGTCGCGGTGATGATGGTCTACAACAACACGCCGGCCTCGGTGATGGCGCTCAAGAAGTCCGGCATCAAGACACCGGCCGACCTGACCGGCACGAACCTCGGCGCACCGGTGTTCGATGCCGGCCGCCGCGCCTTCCCGATCTTCCAGAAGGCCAACGGCATCGGCACGGTGCAGTGGACCGCGATGGACCCGCCGCTGCGCGAGACCATGCTGGCCCGCGGCGACGTCGATGCGATCACCGGCTTCACCTTCACCTCGCTGCTCAACCTCGAGGCGGGTGGAGTCAAGGCCGCCGACGTGGTGGTGCTGCCGTATGCCGACATCGGCGTGAAGCTCTACGGCAACGCGATCATCGTCTCGCCCAAGCTGCTCAAGGACAATCCGGCGGCCGTCAAGGCCTTCCTGCAGGCCTTCACCAAGGGCGCCCGCGACGTCATCGCCAAGCCCGACGACGCGATCGCCTACGTCAAGGAACGTGACGGCATCATCAACGTCGCGCTCGAGCAGCGCCGGCTGCGCCTGGCCATCGACACCGTCGTGAACAGCCCGGACGCGCGCGCCGAAGGATTCGGCCAGGTCGTGGGCCCTCGCCTGTCGCTGATGGCCAGCCAGGTGTCGGACGCGTTCAACACCAAGACCCGCGTCAACGCCGATGCGATCTGGGACGGCTCGCTGCTGCCCAGCCCGGCCGAGCTGAACATCCTGCCGGCCAAGAAATAAGCATGCAGGCGCAGGCCACGGCGGCGGCGCCGCAGCCGGCGTTCGTCGATTTCGAGGACGTCTGGCTCGCCTACAACCAGGAACTGCTGGCCAAGCAGCAGTTCGCGGTCGAGGCCAT
This sequence comes from Burkholderiaceae bacterium, assembly GCA_041581405.1. Classification (GTDB taxonomy): domain Bacteria; phylum Pseudomonadota; class Gammaproteobacteria; order Burkholderiales; family Burkholderiaceae_C; genus CAISIP01. The sequence goes on along the minus strand of JBFIDI010000068.1, from coordinate 168 downwards.
CAACCTGCGGGTGCGCGAGGGCGAATTCATCGCCATCGTCGGGCCCTCGGGTTGCGGCAAATCGACCTTCATGAAGCTCACGACCGGCTTGCGCATGCCCTCGCGCGGCAGGATCCTGATCGACGGCCAGTCGGTCACCGGCCCGCTGAAGATCTCCGGCATGGCCTT
>JBFIDI010000067.1:0-16778 GCA_041581405.1 Burkholderiaceae bacterium | reverse complement strand
TGGCCGCTCGATCTTTGGTGGGTCGCGGATGGCACGTAGTGCCATGGAATACTGACATGGCATACGGTTCCGTCACCAATCCGATGAACGCGCTGGCCGCCGACGCGCGTTCGCTCGACGCGCTCAAGCTGCAGGCCGGGCAGAACAGCGCCAGCGCGATCAAGGATGCCGCCAGGCAGTTCGAATCGCTGTTCATGCGCGAGCTGATCAAGAGCATGCGCGAGGCGACGATGAAGTCCGGCCTGCTCGACAGCCCGGGCGGAGACCTGAGTGCCGACATGCTGGACCAGCAGATGTCGGTGCAGATGTCCGGCATGCCGGGCGGCCTGTCCGACATGATCGCGCGCCAGCTGGCGCAGCGCATCTCCGGCGAATCGGTGCCCGTGCCCGCCGCCGCGCCCGCGCCGGCGTCGTTCGAGCCAACGGGCGCCGGGCGCCCGAGCGACAGCCAGAGCGCGTTCGTGCAGCGCCACGCCCAGGCGGCCGCCCGCGTCGAGCAGTCCAGCGGCATACCGGCGGCCTTCATGCTCGGACAGGCCGGACACGAGACCGGCTGGGGGCGCAGCGAGATCAGGATGGCCGACGGCTCGCCGTCGCACAACCTGTTCGGCATCAAGGCCACCGGCGGCTGGAGCGGCAAGGTGGCCGAGATCACGACGACCGAATACGTCAACGGCGTGGCGCAGAAGGTGGTCGCGAAGTTCCGCGCCTACGACTCGTACGAGGACTCGCTGCGCGACTATGCGCGGCTGATCACCGAGAGCCCGCGTTACGCGCAGGTCAGCCAGCAGACCGATTCGGTACAGGCCTGGACCACCGGGCTGCAACGCGCCGGCTACGCGACCGACCCGGACTACGCCTCCAAGCTCAGCCGGGCGATCAACACGACCTTGCAGCTGCAACGGGCACGCACATGATCTCCGTGCAGGCACGCCCCGGCGATCGAGGGCCGCTTCCCGTCCGGGCGACCCCCGGCAAATCAGCCTGCGCGGGAGCCCGCCAGCCCCGTGTGGCGGGCGGGCCCGGAGGCCATTGACCCATGCCCAGCCTGCTCAACATCGGAGCCAGCGCACTGCTGACCAACCAGCAGGTGTTGCGCACCACCGGCAACAACATCGCCAACGTCAACACCGCGGGTTATTCGCGCCAGGAGGTGTTGCTCGAGCCGCGCCTGGGCGTCAACTACGACCAGGGATATTACGGCGGCGGTGTCGATGCGGTCACGGTGCTGCGCAGCCACAGCGTGATGCTGACGCGCCAGGTTGCGCTGACCGGCTCGGTCGCGGCGTCCGACGAGAAGCGGCTGGAGCAGTTGCGCAAGCTCGAGGACCTGTTTCCGGGCGGCACCAGCGGACTGGGCGCGGCGATGGGCGACATGCTCAACGCCTTCTCCGACGTCGCGAACGCGCCGACCGACCTGACCGCACGCACCGTGGTGCTGGCGCGCGCGGACGAACTGGCCGCCCGGTTCCGCTCCACCGCCAGCAACATGGACACGCTGCGCGACAGCCTGCGGCTCGAGATGGAATCCGAGGTGCGCATGGTCAACAGCCTGGCCACACGCATCGCGGACGTGAACCGGCAGATCAGCAACGCCATGGGGTCGGGCCACACGCCAAACGACCTGCTGGACCAGCGCGACGAGCTGATCCGCGAACTCAATACCCACGTGCAGACCACGACGATCGCCGCCGCCGACGGCACGACGAGCGTGTTCGTGGCCTCCAGCCAGCCCCTGGTGCTGGGAACGACCGCATCCCAGGTCGCGCTGCAGTCCGACGATTTCGGCGACCCGTACACGTTCAAGCTCACCATGCAGCGCAACAACGTGACCGCCGTGATGGACGAGACGCTGCTGGGCGGCGGCAGCCTGAGCGGCCTGATGAAGTTCAACAACACCGACCTGGCCGATGCCGGCAGCCTGCTCGGGCGCATGGCGCTGGCGCTGGGCACGGTCGTCAACGAGCAGCACAGCCTGGGACTCGACCTGTCGGGCAATCCGGTCGGCAACCTGTTCACGCTGGGCCCGATCCCGGACGCCCTGCCCGCGCTGGCCAATACCGGCACGGCCAGCCTCCAGGTCGCCGTGCAGACCAGCCCCGCGTCCGGCGCGCCTGCGCTGGCGGCGTCGGACTACGAAGTCATCTTCACCGGCGCCGCCGCGGGGACGATCCGCCGCGTCTCCGACGGCCAGTTGACGACCTTCAGTTCCGTGCCGGCGCAGGTCGACGGCCTGGACCTGCAACTGACCGGCACCGCCAACGCCGGCGATCGATTCCTGGTCACGCCCTACCGCCAGGTCACCCAGTCCATGGACGTGGCCTTCGCCTCGCCCCGGTCGCTGGCCGTGGCCAGCCCGGTGGTCGCCAGCGCCGGCGCGGCCAACCAGGGTTCGCTGGCGCTGCAAGGCCTGCAGCCGGTACGGGCCGATGCCAATCTGTCGCAGACCGTGACGCTGACGTTCACCGGCGCCGGCAGTTTCGACGTGGCCGGCACCGGCACCGGCAACCCGACCGGCGTGGCCTACGTGCCGGGCCAGCCGATCAGCTACAACGGCTGGGCGCTGACGCTCAAGGGCACGCCGCAACCCGGCGACACCTACACCATCCAGGCCAACGCCTATCCGGACATCGACGCCGGCAACGCCCACGCGATGCTGGCCATCCGCGACCTCGCGCTGTTCGACGGCGCCGCCACCACCGACGGTTATGCGGCGCTGATGTCGAACATCGGCGTGCGGGTCCAGAGCGCGGGATTCTCCGCCGCCGTGTCGCGTTCGATCGCCGACAACGCCGCCACCGACAACGCGGCCGTGGCCGGCGTCAACCTCGACGAAGAAGCCGCCAAGCTGCTGCAGTACCAGCAGGCCTACCAGGCCTCGGCCAGGATCCTGCAGGTCTCGCAAACGCTGTTCGACACCCTGATCCAGAACCTGGGTCGTTGACATCCGCCCCCGTCCGACTGACCATTCCCAACCATCATGCGCACCGGAACCGCCAATACCTACGACAACGCCCTGGAGCAGTTGTACAAGCGCCAGAGCCAGCTGGCCAGCCAGCAGGAACAGCTCAGCTCCGGCCTGCGCGTCAACCGGGTCAGCGACGATCCGCTGGCCGCCGCCCAGGCCGAACGGGTCATGGTGCGGCTGGACCGCATCGAGACCGACCAGCGCGCGCTCGAAACCCAGCGCGCGGCGCTGGCCAGTGCCGAGTCCGGCCTGGGCGAAGCCATCGGACTGATGCAGACGGCACGCGAACTGGTGCTCGCGGCCGGCAACGCGGCCTACACGCCGGCCAACCGCGACACGCTGGCCCAGCAACTGGCCAGCCTGCGCGACCAGATCTTCGCCATCGCCAACCGCACCGACAACAACGGCCTGCCGCTGTTCGGCGGCCTGGGCAGTGCGGGCACCCCGTTTGCCGACATCCCGGCCGGCGTGCAGTTCCAGGGGGCGGCGGGGCAACGCGCCGCCACGACCACCAACCTGCCCGGGGCCATGAACGGCCAGGCGATCTGGATGGACGTGCCCAGCGGCAACCGAACCTTCGAAGTCTCGCTGGCGGCCGGCAACTCCGTGAACCTGTGGAGCGATCCGGGCACGGTGATCTCGCCCACCCTGGTCACCGGCGACAGCTACCGCATCGACTTCAGCGTCGTCGGCGGCGTGACCACCTACGACGTCGTCAACACCACCACGTCGACGACGGTCACCAGCGGGCAGCCTTATGTCGACGGCGCACCGATCCAGTTCGACGGCATCTCGGTGCTGGCCCAGGGCACGCCCGCCGACGGCGACGCGCTGGACATCACGCCCAGCGTGCCGCTCAACGTGTTCAACATGCTGGACCAGGCGATCAACAACATCGACGACGCCCCGGGCGACAACCAGCTGGCCCATTCGGTCGCCTTGTCGCTGTCGCAGATCGACACCGCGCTGGAGCGCATGCAGGCGGCACGCGGCCAGGCCGGCGACTGGCTCAACCGTGCCGACACCATCACCGACCAGCAGTCGTCACGTTCCCTGTCGCTGGAGTCGGACCGCTCGCGCGCCATCGATGCCGACATGGTGAAGGCGATATCGGATTTCAGCCAGACGCAGACGGGTTACCAGGCTGCGTTACAGTCGTACGCACAGATCCAGCGCCTGTCCTTGTTCAACTTCATCAACTGACGCCGCCATGGCCCCTTCGACGCTCGGGCATCTGATCCTGGGTTACCAGCTGGTGTGGAACCGGCTGCGACAGCCGGCGGCCGTGCAGCTGTTCCTCGCGCCGCACGGCCACGATCCGGTCGAAGGCGCGCACTTCCTGCGCACGGTGGAACAGACCTGGTCGGAGCAATGCCCGACCCTGCTGCTGACGCCGCGGACCGCGGCCTTGCTGATCGACCTGCTCGACCACGGTTCGCGCGAAGGCCCGCATCTCGTGGTGCAGCACGATCTGTTGCGCACCGACGCCGTCGCCGGCGCCGTGCAGCGCGCCCATGGGCGCGGCGTGCCGCTGCTGTGGCGCGGCGAGCCGGGCCAGCGACCGGACGCCGCCATGGCCCGGTACTTCGTGCGCACCATGCGCGCACTCACGCCCGGCGAGACCATCGTCGGCGCCCAGGCCTCGTTGCGCCAGGGCCAGGCCGGCACGCAACAACCCGCGGCGGCCGCCGCCCGCGCCCACAGCCCGGTGCCACCCGACCAGATCATCGAGAACGTCCCCAGCCGGCTGATGGCCGACCATTGCCTGGACCAGCAGGACGCCTGGGGGGTGGCCGGCTGGCCGGTCGACGACGTGTTGCTGTCGCATCGCAAGCAGCCGATACCTCCCAGCCACCGCGCGGTGATGTTGCTGATCCAGCAGACCGACGCCGACGCCGCGCTCGAACTGATCGAACACACGCTGGCCGAGGAGCCGCTGCTGGCCTACCGCTTCCTGCGTTTCACCAATTCGGCCGCGCTGGGGCTGCGCAGCAGCGTCGAGTCGCTGCGCCACGGCTTGATGCTGCTCGGGCTGTCGCGCTTCAAGGCCTGGTTGCAGGAGATGCTGCCACTGGCCGGCAACGAACCCGACATGGACCCGGTGCGCATGGGCATGGTGATGCGCGCGCGCATGATGGAGAACCAGCTCGACGCCGGCGACGAGGAACTGCTGCGGCGCGAAGTCTTCCTGTGCGGCATGTTGTCGCAGATCGACGGCCTGCTCGGCGAATCGCTGAAGGAGGCCTTGCACCGGCTGCCGCTGTCCGAGCGCATCAACGGCGCCATCCTGGGCAACAGCGGCCCGTATGCGCCGTTCCTGGAACTGGCCACGGCGCTGGAATACCCGAACATGGACAAGGTTCCGGCCCTGTGCACGGAATACGAACTCGACCTGGGCGAGGTCAACCGCACGATGCTGCGGGTGTTGACGCATTTGCACAAGAGCCCGGGCTGACACAACCCGTGCGCGCGGAACCGCCGCCGACGTCAGCGCGCCCGGCAGCTTCCGCCGGCAGCGATGCTGGCCTATTCGTCGTCGCCCGGCGCCGTGCTCGAGAACAGCGCCGCAGGGGTGCCGTTGCCGGTGGCGTTGTCGCGCGTGTTCTTCTGCACCGTGACGGCGCTGAACAACGCCAGCACGAAGCTCATGCCGTAATAACCCTTCTCCGACAACAACAAGGTCGCGTTCCACAGGCCGATGACCAACAGCAATAACGACAACCCGACCGCGAGAAAGGAGATGCCGAGAAACGTCGACGAAATGGGAATGTTGTCGGACTTGTCGCGCAGGCATTTCTGCAGCGACACCGCCGCGTACAGCCCGAATGCCAGCAACGTGAAGTAATAACCCTTCTCGTTGAGCTCCATCGTGGCATTCCACAGGCCGATCATGAATCCGAGGGAACCGATGGCCAGGCAGGCGAAGGTGGCACCCGAATACGCACCCGAGGCGCGGGGCAGCGCGGTGGCAGATTTCATGGAAAAGATGGATGAGTTGCGACGACCGACATCGTAACAACAGATATACCATTGGTTACATCCGCACCATCATCCATTTTGCGCACATGACCCTCTTCCCGGCCTTGCCGCGCCAGTTGCCCCCCGCTGCTGCGTACCTGCTGCTGGCGCTGGCGGCCGGCGGGGCGTGCGCGCAGGCCCCGCTGCGCATGTCCAACAGCGAGGAGGCGCTGCGTCAATACGAACAGGCCACGCTGGACTCCTTGCGCGAGCGATGCGCCCACACCCGCTCGGAGGCGCTGCGCGAAAGGGCCGATGTCGCCGACATCCGCAACGGATTCGTCACGACGGCCGAGGACAGCCGGCGCGGACAACAGCGTTATTCGCTGTTCGCCTACGACCGGGACAAACGCCTGTTCACGCTGATCGACGGCCAGCGACTGGGCCGCGACGCCCGGTTGACGCTGCCACTGGCCCTGCCCCGCGACTACGCGTATTGCCGCATCGTGCGCAACGCCCAGGCCCAGGAGTTCGTCGAAGTGGTCCATGTGGCGCGCAACGAAGTCTCCAGCATCGACGCGGCCAACCGCATGCACGACAACATGCGGCAGGCTGCCCGGCCCCTGGCCGACACCCGGCCCGCCGCCGAAGGGCCCCTCGCATGTGCCAACCTGAACCGCTCCGGCGCCGCCATCGCCCCCACGCAGCTGTTGAGCGACGGCGAGGCATGGACGGTTCCCAGCTGCCCCGACGCCCTGCTGTACATGGCCGAACGCACCGATCGCCTGTTGCGCAAGGTGTTCGGGCGCTGACCCCGCGCGCGCCGCGCCATCAGCCGATGGCCTGCACGACCCGATCCGCCGCCTCGAGCTGCGGCAGGTGCCCGACACCGTCCAGGATCTCGAACCCGGCCTGCGGAATCCGTGCGTGCAGGGCCTGCCCGCGCGCCAGCGGGATCCAGGGGTCGTCCGCGCCCCAGACGATCTTGACCGGGCAACGGATGTCCGGGTACAGCGCCTCGACCTCGGCCGTATACCGCTCGTCGGCCTGCGCGAACTGGCGGTAGAAGCTGCCCCGGCCCTCCTGCGACAACCAGGGCGCCGCAAGCGCCTCCTGGTCCCGGGCGTCGATCGGCGTCACGAGGGCGCCCGCGATGTAGGCGCGCACGACCGCCGCGTGGATATGCGGCGGCAGGCCGGCGAACGCCTCGCCGTGGCGCCGCACGTGGTCGAAGAAGGCGGAGCCCCAGGGCCGCATGGCCACGACGTTCATCAACACGTAGCGGTGGTAGTCGCAGCCATGCAGCAGGTGGGCACGCAACGTCGTCGCGCCGCCGAAGTCGTGCGCGACCACCGTGGGGCGATCCAGCTTCCAGTGCGCGAGCATCTCGGCGAACACCTCGCCCTGCACGTCGAGCGAGGTCCTCTGGTCGGCGGACTTGCCGGATTGCCCGTATCCGGGCATGTCGTACCAGTGGACCCGGTACCGCTGCGCCAGCGCCGGAATCACCCGGTGCCAGGCATACGACGACCACGGCCAGCCATGGGCGAGCACCAGCGCATCGCCGGCGCCGGCGGATCCCGCCGCAACCGGGCCGGCGCGGGTGTCGACGGTCTGCTCCAGATGCCATGCCATGCGCGCATTGTCGTTGCCCGCCATGGTGCGCGCGAGCCCGGGCCGCATCGCGGCCGACCCATCACTTTTTTTGGCTGCGCCCGCGCGATCGGCCTGCGCCTGTGTCAGAATTTCCAGCGTCATAACAACTGGTTACATCATGCTGCCGCAGCGTGGTGGACGGGCATCGGGCCATCCAGGCCAACCCCATGGAACTTGCGTATTACCTTCGGCTGGACGCGGCCACGCTGATCTTCTCCATCTCCGTCGTGGCGCTGTGCATGGCCACCGTGGTGTTCGGCATGGCACGGGCCATCAAGAAACACGGACTCGAGCAATGGGGCATTGCGATGTCGTGCGCCTCGGTCGCCTTCCTGCTCTATTTCCTGCGTGGCAAGGCGCCGTTGTTTCTGACCTACCTGCTGGCCAACGGCTTCATGCTGGCGGCCACCATCTTCAGCCTCATGGCCTACGCGCGCGTGCTGGAGGTTCCGTCGCACCGCAAGACGATCGCGGTCGGAACCACCGTCGCGATGAGCGCGCTCGTGATGGTGTCGATGTTCGGCGCATCGGCCTGGCTCGGCGTGTTCTCCGTCAACATGGTGCTGGCCACGCACAATTTCCTCGGGGCCCGGATGGTGTTGCAAGGCTTCGCCGGGCAACGCGCCGGCCTGGCCTGGTCGTCGGTCGCCGCATTCTGCCTGCTCGGCATCACGTTCGCGGCCCGGGCCGTCTGGTCGACCATGAGCCATGCGCCATCGCTCGACGTGTCCGTCAACACCTTGCCGCAGGTGGGCGCCTTCCTGATGGGAGGCCTGTTCGTCGCACTGTCGACGGTGGGATTCGTCGCCATGGTCAGCGAGCGCCTGCGGCGCGAAACCGAGGGCCGGCTGCGGCGTGACGGCCTGACCGGACTGCTGTCGCGCACCGCCTTGTTCGAGGAGACGCGGAACATCGACCAGTTCGGCCTGTCGCACGACTATTGCGTCGTGATGCTGGACATCGACCACTTCAAGTCCGTCAATGACCGCTACGGCCATTCCGGCGGCGACCTCGCACTGGCGCACGTGGCACGGCTGATCGCCGGTTCCGTCCGCATCTCCGACCTGGCGGCCCGTTATGGCGGCGAGGAATTCTGCGTGCTGCTGCGCGACTGCACGCAGGCCCAGGCCGCCGGTTTTGCGCAACGACTGGTCGCCGACGTGGGCCGGCAAGCGGTGCGGCTGCGCGACGGGCGCGACGTACAGGTCACGATTTCCGCCGGATACGCCTACAAGTCGGCGACATCGGGACCCGCCGGCACGGGCAGTTCCGAGCGGCTGGAAGACGTCATCGACCGGGCCGACAAGGCCTTGTACCTGGCCAAGCACGGCGGCCGCAACCAGGCTGTCGCGGCCCACGGATGGCCCCTGGCCGCCGCGGCCTGAATCGACGGCCCCGACCGGGCAGCCCGCGGCAGGAGGGCGGCCCCGCGCGGCGGCGCCGCATCGACATCAGCCTGGCGCCGGCTCCGTCAGGGTTGCGCAATGCGCCCCGCCGCCGACCCAGTTGGCGTTCATCGCATCGATGAACACCACGCGCCGGCCCGGAAAGACGGATGCGTAGATCCTGCGCACCTGTTCCTCCCGCCCGGGGGGCGTGCCGTGTGCCACGTAGGTGGGCAACACGACCAGGTCGTTGGCCAGCACATGGTTCAGGTAGCTGGTCGTGGCCAGCTGCACCACGGTATCGCCTTCGCGGCGCCGCTCGCGGGCGGGAAAGGACGTGGCCGTCCATTCGTTCGAATACGCGGTATCGGCATCGGCGCTGAGCACGACCGACCGCTCGACGATGGCCGGCAGCGGCACCTGGATCACCCGCAGCGGCCGGCCGCGCTGGTCGGTGCTGTGCGACAAGGCCTCGAAATTGGCCTGCATGCGCAGCTGATTCAGTCGCGCCACCGGATGGCTGCGCGCGTCCTCTTCGTCGACCGAGGCCAGCAGGACCGTGTTCTCGTCAGCGAAACGCACGAATTCGTCGGTATGCCCGCCGGTGCCCCAGCCCACGTAGTTGCCGACGATGGTCGCCCGGTGCAGCGGGTCGTGCGCCAGGCCGTACGGCACCCAGACCACCTTGCGCATGCCCGGCAGCGCCAGCAGGTGTTGCTCGATCGCATCGCGCGACAGGCCGCGGTTGCGCTCGCGCCACAGGCTGGCGTTGGCGATGAGGGTGCCGCGGCCATTGACCTCGACGCCGCCGCCTTCGATCGCCAGCGGCGAGGCCAGGCTGGCCAGTCCCAGCGCGCCGGCCAGGCGCCGGTCCAGCGCACCGGTCTCGACATCGTCGGTGCGCGCGCAAACGCGCGCGCGTGCGCGGCTGCCCGCGAAGGTGCGGCGACACCAGTTGGACCAGCCGTAATGCGTCCACTGGAAATCCACGACGAACGGCCGGGCCCGGCCGTCCAGGCCGAACACCGCGGCATCGCGCACGAAGAACGGCGCCCGGCGATCGTGCACGAAAGGTATCTGCAGCGCCTGCACGCCCCGGCTGCGCAACACGGCGATGGCCCGCGCCTGGGCGTCGGCGTCGCGGACCAGCATCCTGAGCCGCACGTGCGGCGCCAGCAGCTGCGCCAGGTCGGCGGTGAAGGCCTCGTGGCCCGGGTCGTAACCCAGCCAGATCGCGGCAACCGGATCGAAATCGGCGCTCAGCCGCGCGCCGGCCTGGGCCGGATCGTCGGACGCGGCCAGCGGCGCCAGCGCCATGCCGGCCAGCGCACCGCCGGCCCATTGCAGGCAGCGCCGGCGCGACGGTGAACGGGGTACGGATCCGGGCATGGCGCAGTATCCCCAGCGCCCGCGCGGTGCGGGTCCGCCGCACGGCTTGCCTGGGCACACAACAGGGGTATTGATCGCCGCCCCGGGCCGGTCGCGGGGCGCGGATCCGGGTTCAGCCCCCCGAACGCGCGAGCACGAAGTCGTTCCAGAACCGGGCGTCCTGGGTGGTTGCGAAGTTGATGCGCATCAGCGTGCTCGGCTGGCGCCGGGCATGGAACAAGGCGCCGGGCGCGAGCAGATAACCCATGTCCAGCATGCGCTGGGCCAGCGCATCGGTATCGACGCCGGTGTCGACCCAGCCGAACAGCCCGGCCGGTTCGGCTGCGAAACGGCAACCGGCCTGCAGCGCCAGCCGCACGCTGCGCGCGCGGGCCTGCTCCAGCCGGGTGCGGATCCGTTCGGAATGCCGGCGCAGCTGACCCTGCTCGATACACCAGGCCAGCGCCTTCTCGAGCAGGGCCGGTGTCGTCAGCGTGGCCAGCAGCTTGGTGTCGAGCAGCCGCTCGACCAGGTCGGCCGGCGCCGCCAGGTAACCGACGCGCCAGTTCGGCGCCAGGATCTTGGCGAACCCGCTGACGTAGATCGTGCGCTGCAGGTTGTCCAGCGCACACAACCGGGTCACGCCGTCCGGTGCGATATGGCTGTAGGTATCGTCCTCGACGATGTGGAACTGGTGCTGGTTGGCCAGTTGCACCAGCCGGTGCGCAACGGCCGGGCGCAGGCAATAACCGGTGGGGTTGTGCAACACGCTGACGCTGACGAACAGGCGCGGCTGGTGCAGTTCGCAATACCGCGCCATCACCTGCAGGTCGGGGCCATGTTCTCCGCGCGGCACCGGCAACACCCGCATGCCCAGCGCCTCCAGCCGGGCGAACTCGATCGCCCATCCCGGCTCCTCGACCATCACCGGGTCGCCGGCACGCAACAAGGTGCGGCTGACGATGTCCAGCGCATGGGTGGCGCCCACCGTGGTGATGATCTGCTCGGGATCGGCCTGGATGTCGCTGGCCGCCAGCCGGGTGGCCAGCGCGCGGCGCAGGCCGGCGTCGCCCGCGGGTTCGCCGTATTGCAGCGAGAACGACTGCAGGGACTGGCTGGTCGTCAGCCGCCGGACCGCCGCCGACAGGAAACCGGCTTCGAGCCAGTCGGACGGGAACACGCCCATGCCCGGCTGCGGCTTGTCGCTGACGGTATGGAACATGCCGCGGATCAACGCGGATGCGTTCACCGGCGCCCGGCGCAATGGCAACGGCGCAAGGCCGGCGGCCGACGTGCGCGCCACGCGCGACGCCGAAGCGCCCGGCGCCGGCTCGGCGCCGGTCTCGCGCACGAAGAAGCCGCGGTTGCGCCGCGCCTGCACCAGCCCCATGGCCGACAGCCGGTCGTAGGCCGCGACCACGGTGGCCGGGCTGACCCCGTGCCGCTGGGCGCATTGGCGCACCGACGGCAGCCGCGCGCCCGGCGCCAGCAGCCGGGTGCGGATGCGCTCGGCGAATCGTTCGGTGAGTTGTTCGGTCAGCGACTGACCGGCGGTCTTCATCAACATGCCATGGCTCCCGGGTCGCTGTGTCGCCGCTGTATTGCCACGGTGACCAATACAGAAGACAAACAGGCAGCGAAAACTGTATTGGTTGTGTACTGGTTTTCGCGGATACAGTCAAGCCCTCCATGAGCCCCGACGCCCATCCCGTCCCCACCACGCCCGCCGCATGAGCCTGACCGAACTGACCGCCCTGCTGGCGTTCTGCACCGCCGTGAGTTTCACGCCCGGCCCCAACACCATGTTGTCGACGGCGCTGGCCGCCAACCACGGCCTGCGGCCGGCGCTGCGTTTCTGCCTCGCCGTGCCGGCGGGCTGGACGCTGCTGATGCTGGCCTGCGGCCTGGGCCTGGGCGCGCTGGTGCTGAGCCTGCCGGCGCTGCGCTGGAGCGTGAAGCTGCTCGGCGTGGCCTACATGGTCTGGCTGGCCTGGAAACTCTCGCGCAGCGCGCAACTGGCCAAGGTCGACCCGTCCCGCCTGACGATCGGCTTCTGGAACGGCGTCGGCCTGCAGTTCCTCAACATCAAGGCCTGGATGCTGGCGCTGACGCTCAGCGCCGGCTGGGTGGTCTCGGCGGCCGGCCAGCCGTCGACCAATTCGGGCGAGCGGCTGGTCATCATCTGCGGGCTGATGGTGTTCTTCGCGTTCACCAGCAACTTCAGTTATGCGCTGATGGGTTCGCTGCTGCGAACCATCCTGTCCCGCGGCAACCGGTTGTTGTGGTTCAACCGGACCATGGCGCTGGTGCTGCTGGTCACCGCGATGTGGATGCTCACGGTATGACGAACGAGACCCGTGGCCTGTGGCTCGGCCTGCTGGGCGTGGTGCTGTTCGCGGTGACGTTGCCGATGACCAAGCTGGCCACCGGCTCGGCCAGCGACCCCCAGCTCTCGCCGGTCTTCGTCACCTTCGGCCGCGCGGCCGTGGCCGGCGTGTTGTCCCTGGTCTACCTGCTGCTCACGCGCGGGCCGCGCCCGCGCGGTCGCCAGTGGCCGGCGCTGGCCTTCACCGCCTGCTGCGTGGTGGTCGGTTTTCCGCTGTTCCTGGCGCTGGCGCTGCGCCATGTCGAGTCGGTGCACGCGGCCGTCGTGACCGGCATCCTGCCGCTGGCCACCGCCGTCGTCGGCAGCCTGTGGCTGCGCCAGCGTCCCAGCGGCGGCTTCTGGATCTGCGCCGTGGCCGGTTCGGCCCTGGTCGGCGCCTTCGTGTTGCTGCGCGCGCAGGGCGCCACCGGCATGGCGCAGTGGGCCGACCTGCTGCTGCTGATCGCCCTGCTCAGCGCCGCCTTCGGTTATGTCGGCGGCGGCCGACTCACGCCGCAACTCGGCGCCGAGCGGGTCATCTGCTGGGTGCTGGTCATCAGCCTGCCGGTGACCCTGCCGGTGATGCTGCTGAACCGCCCCGAGGCACCGGTGCTCGCCAGCGCCTGGATGGGTTTCGCCTACGTCGCACTGGTGTCGATGTGGATCGGCTTCTTTGCCTGGTACCGCGGACTGGCCCTGGGCGGCACGGTGCGGGTCAGCCAGGTGCAGCTGGTGCAGCCCTTTCTCAGCATGGTGTTCTCGGTACCCCTGCTGGGCGAATCGCTGGACCTGATGACGGTGGGTTTCGCCATCGCCGTCATCACCACCGTGTTCATCGGCAAGAAGATGCCGATCGCAACGGCGCCGGTCGGCGCGAAAATTCCACAACCCAGCTCCTGAGCACAGCCATCCCGCAACGCAGACAAGCCCATGACCTCGACCGCACACGACAACCCCGTCCACTGGAGCCTGGCACGCCGGGCCGCGCGCATGAATCCCTCGGTGATCCGCGAGATCCTCAAGGTCACCGAGAAACCCGGCATCATCAGTTTCGCCGGCGGCCTGCCGTCGGCCAAGACCTTTCCGGTGGTCGAGTTCTCGCGCGCCTGTGCCACCGTGCTGCGTGACGACGCGCAGGCCGCGCTGCAATACGCGTCCAGCGAAGGTTTCCTGCCGCTGCGCCGGATGGTGGCCGACATGTTGCCCTGGGACGTCGATCCCGCGCACGTGCTGATCACCACCGGATCGCAGCAGGGCCTGGACCTGGTGGCCAAGGTGCTGATCGACGAAGGCAGCCGCGTGCTGGTCGAGACCCCGACCTACCTGGGCGCGCTGCAGGCCTTCACGCCGATGGAGCCCGCGGTGGTCAGCATCGACAGCGATGCGCAGGGTGTGCGGGTCGATGACCTGCGCCGCCAGTGCCGCGACGGCGACGCGCCGCGTTTCCTGTACGTGCTGCCCAATTTCCAGAACCCGACCGGGCGCACGATGAGCGAGGCGCGGCGCGCCGAACTGGTGTCGGCGGCGGCCGAACTCGGCCTGCCCATCGTCGAGGACAACCCCTACGGCGACCTGTGGTTCGACCAGCCGCCGCCATTACCCCTGAGCGCACGCAACCCCGGGGGCTGCATCTACCTGGGCTCGTTCTCCAAGGTGCTGGCACCGGGCCTGCGGCTCGGCTTCCTGGTCGCGCCCGACGCGGTGTTCCCCAAGCTGCTGCAGGCCAAGCAGGCCGCCGACCTGCACAGCCCGGGCTTCAACCAGCGCATGATCGCCGAGGTCATGCAGGACGGTTTCCTCGAACGCCACATTCCCACCATCCGCGCACGTTACAAGAAGCAGCGCGACGCCATGCTGGCGGCGCTCGCGCGCGAGATGGTGTTCGGCAACGACGACGATCCGGACAGCCGCGTGACCTGGAACACGCCCGAAGGCGGCATGTTCCTGTGGGCCCGGCTGCCGCGCGGCATGGACGCGGTCGCGCTGCTGGCCAGGGCGGTCGACAAGGGCGTGGCCTTCGTGCCGGGACTGGCGTTCTACGCCGACCATCCCGACCCGCGCAGCCTGCGCCTGTCGTTCGTCACCCCCAGCGTGGCCGAGATCGAACGCGGCGTCGCGGCGCTGGCCGCAGCCGTGCGCGAATCGATTCCGGTCGCCGCGTGCGCACAGGGATGACCATGGAACGTTCCGTCACGATCTGGGGCCGCCTGAGTTCGATCAACGTGCGCAAGGTGGTGTGGGCGGCGCAGGAGGCCGGCGTCGCGTTCGAGCGTATCGATGCCGGCGCGGCGTTCGGCGTCGTCGACACGTCCGCGTACCGCCAGCTCAACCCGAACGGCCTGATACCCACGCTGCAGGACGGCGAGCTGACGCTGTGGGAATCCAACACCATCGTGCGTTACCTGGCCCACCGCCAGCCCGCGTCCGGCCTGATGCCCGCCGACACGCGCCGGCGTTTCCTGGCCGAGCAATGGATGGACTGGCAGCAGACCACCATCAACCGCACCAGCTTCGACGCCTTCATCCAGCTGATTCGCACGCCGGCCGACAAGCGCCAGCACGCGCTGATCGAGCAGTCCGCCGCGCGCACCGCGCCGCTGCTCGACCTGCTCGAGGCCCACCTGGCGCGGTCGACCTTCCTGGCCGGCGACGACTTCAGCATGGCGGACATTCCGGTGGGTTGCGAGATGCACCGCTGGTTCGGCCTGCCGCTGCAGCACCCGCCCCGCCCCCACCTGCAGCGCTGGTACGCCGCACTGCAGGCCCGGCCCGCGAGCCGCGGCGTACTCGACCAGGAACTCAGCTGATGACCACCGCCATGACGCCACGCCCGTTTCAACAGGTCGACGTCTTCACCGCCACGCCCTACCGGGGCAACCCGCTGGCCGTGGTGTTGCAGGCCGACGGCCTGGACGACGCCACGATGCAGGCTTTTGCGCGCTGGACCAACCTGTCGGAGACCACGTTCGTGCTCGCCCCCACCGAGGCCGGCGCCGACTACCGGGTGCGCATCTTCACGCCCGGCGGCGAACTGCAATTCGCCGGCCATCCGACACTGGGAAGTTGCCATGCCTGGCTGGCCGCGGGTGGCAAGCCGCAGGCGCACGCGCAGGTCGTGCAGCAGTGCGGCGTCGGCCTGGTGTCGATTCGCCGCGACGGCGAGCGGCTGGCGTTCGGCGCACCAAACCTCGCACGCAGCGCCGTACGCGCGCCGCTGCTGGCCACGGTGGCCGCCGCGCTGGGCCTGCGACCGGCGCAGGTCGTGTCGGCCCAGATGCTGGACAACGGCACGGCCTGGATGGGCCTGCTGCTGGACGACGCAGCCACCGTGGCGCAGCTCAAGCCCGACTTCGGCCGGCTCGCCGCAACCGGGACCAAGGTCGGCGTCGCCGCCGCGCGGGCCGGCGACGACGACGACGTGCAGCTGGAGGTGCGCGGTTTCGCGCCGCACATGGGCGTCAACGAGGACCCGGTCACCGGCAGCCTGAACGCCAGCCTGGCGCAATGGCTGATCGCCGACGGCCACATGCCCGGGCGTTATGTCGCGGCCCAGGGCGCGGCACTGGGCCGCGCCGGCCGGGTGCACATCGACTCGGAGCCGAACGGCCAGGTCTGGGTCGGCGGCTCGGCGGTGAGCTGCATCCAGGGCAGCGTGGCATTGTGAACACCGCCGCCCCGTCCCGGCATGCGCAGGCGCCGACCCGGACGCCGGCGCCCATCGAGGAGCACACGTCATGACAGCCATGGTCCTGCCGACATTGGCGGACATCGAGGCGGCGGCCGAGGTCGTCTACCGCGCGATGCCGCCGACACCGCAATACCGCTGGGACCTGTCCAGCCAGCGCCTGGGCACGCACTGCTGGCTCAAGCACGAGAACCACACGCCGGTGGGCGCGTTCAAGATCCGCGGCGGCCTGACGTTCTTCGACGCGCTGCGCCGGCACGAGCGCCTGCCCCGGGCCGTCATCAGCGCGACCCGCGGCAACCACGGCCAGAGCGTGGCCTGGTCGGCGCGTGCGCACGGCGTGGCCTGCACCATCGTCGTCCCGCACGGCAACTCGGTCGAGAAAAACGCCGC
>JBFIDI010000066.1:0-16898 GCA_041581405.1 Burkholderiaceae bacterium | reverse complement strand
GGTGCAGCAGGAAGCCGGCCTGGACAGCATGAGCAAGAAAGAGCAGCTGATGTTCGCCCGCGAAATCGCCAAGCTCGAGAAGGACATCGGCGGCATCCAGGACATGGGTGCCTTGCCGGACGCGATCTTCGTGATCGACGTCGGGTTCCACAAGATTGCCGTGGCCGAGGCCAAGAAGCTCGGTATTCCGCTGATCGGTGTCGTCGATTCCAACCATTCGCCCGAAGGCATCGACTACGTGATCCCCGGCAACGATGACTCGGCCAAGGCCGTGGTCCTGTATGCCCGCGGCATCGCCGACGCCGTGCTCGAAGGCCGTGCCAATGCCGATGACGATGTCGTCAAGGCCGTGGCCGGCGAAGGCGACGATGAATTCGTCGAAGTGAACGAGACCGAGGCCTGATCGATTCCGGCCCAATCAAAGGGGCCGAGGCCCCTTTTTTTTAGTCTCGCGTGAAATAGTGTCGTAACAAGTACGGAGAAGAATGATGGCAGCAATTACTGCAAGCATGGTCGCTGAATTGCGCGGAAAAACCGATGCGCCGATGATGGAGTGCAAGCGTGCGCTCACCGAAGCCGAAGGAGACATGGTCAAGGCCGAAGAGCTCCTGCGCGTCAAGCTGGGTACCAAGGCCGGCAAGGCCGCCGGTCGCATCACCGCCGAAGGCGTGGTCGCGATCGCACGCGAAGGCGATGCCGGCGCGATGATCGAGATCAACTGCGAAACCGACTTCGTGACCAAGAACGACAGCTTCCTGGCCATGGCCGATGCGGCGGCTGCGCTGGTGGCCAAGCACGATCCGGCCGATGTCGAGGCGCTGGGCGCCCTGGCCTACGAGCAGGACGGTTTCGGCCCCACGCTCGAGGAAGTGCGCAAGGGCCTGATCGGCAAGATCGGCGAGAACATGAGCTTTCGCCGTTTCAAGCGTTTTGGCTCCAGCAGCAAGCTGGCCACCTACCTGCACGGCACGCGTATCGGCGTCGTCGTCGAGTTCGACGGTGACGAGGCGGCTGCCAAGGATGTCGCGATGCACGTGGCGGCGATGAAGCCGGTGGCGCTGTCCAGTGCCGACGTTCCCGCGGAAATGGTCGAGCGCGAGCGTTCGGTTGCGGCAGCCAAGGCGGCCGAGGATGCCGCCGCCGCCGTGGCCAGCGGCAAGCCGGTACAGTCGGCGGAAATCGTGGCAAAACGCATCGAAGGCGGCGTGCAGAAGTACCTCAAGGAGGTATCCCTGTTCGACCAGTCCTTTGTCAAGAACGACAAGCAGACCGTTGCGGCCATGCTCAAGGCGGCCAATACGACGGTGAAGGCCTTCACGCTGTACGTGGTGGGCGAGGGCATCGAGAAGAAGGTGGACGACTTCGCCGCCGAGGTCGCGGCCCAGGTTGCGTCGGCCAAGCAGGGCGCTTGACCACTGCGTTGCCATGCCATCCCGGCCCTGTGGGCCGGGGCGTTTACTGACTGACAACCAGGAGAGTTCCATGTCCCAAGCCACACCCGCCCACAAACGTGTCCTGCTCAAGTTGTCGGGTGAGGCCCTGATGGGGGATGACCCCTTCGGCATCAATCGCGACACCATCGTGCGCATGGTGGACGAGATCGGCGAGGTCACCCGCCTGGGCGTGGAGGTCGCCGTCGTGATCGGCGGTGGCAACATCTTCCGGGGTGTCGCGGGCGGATCGGTCGGCATGGACCGCGCCACGGCCGACTACATGGGCATGCTGGCCACGGTGATGAACTCGCTGGCGCTCGGCGACACCATGAACAAGGCCGGCCTGACGTCCCGCGTGATGTCGGCGATCTCGATCGAGCAGGTCGTGGAGCCGTACGTGCGCCCGAAGGCGCTGCAATACCTCGAGGAAGGCAAGGTCGTGATCTTCGCGGCCGGCACCGGCAATCCATTCTTCACGACCGATACCGCCGCCGCCCTGCGCGGAGCCGAGATCGGCGCCCAGGTGGTGCTCAAGGCCACCAAGGTCGATGGCGTCTACACTGCGGACCCGAAGAAGGATCCCACCGCGACACGTTACAACCGCATCTCGTTCGACGAGGCCATGGCGAAGAACCTGGGCATCATGGACGCGACCGCGTTTGCGTTGTGCCGGGACCAGAAACTGCCGATCAAGGTGTTTTCGATCGTCAAGCACGGTGCGTTGCGGCGCGTGATCCTGGGCGAAGATGAAGGTACCTTGGTCTATGCCTGACAATCCGGGGCTGGTACGAATGGCCGGGCCCGACGGGTCCGGCGCTTGCAGGAGTTGAAGATGGAGCTTGCAGAAATCAAACAGACGGCCGAGAGCCGGATGGACCAGTCGATCGAGGTCTTCAAGGCCAACCTGACCAAGATCCGCACCGGGCGTGCGAATCCGGCCTTGCTCGATTCGGTGCACGTGGAGTACTACGGTTCGCTGGTGCCGATCAGCCAGGTGGCGAACGTGGCCCTGCTCGACGCACGCACGATCAGCATCCAGCCCTGGGAAAAGGGCATGGGGGCGAAGATCGAGAAGGCGATCCGCGAAAGCGACCTGGGACTGAACCCGGCGTCGATGGGCGACCTGATCCGGGTGCCGATGCCGGCCATGACCGAGGAGCGCCGCAAGGAGCTGACCAAGGTCGTGCGCGGCGAAGGCGAAACCGCGAAGATCGCGGTGCGCAACCTGCGTCGCGATGCGAACGAAGCCGTCAAGAAGCTGGTCAAGGAAAAGCTGGCCACCGAGGACGACCTCAAGCGCAGCGAGGCCGAGATCCAGAAGGTCACCGACCGCCATGTCGCGGCCATCGACCAGCTGGTGGCGGCCAAGGAACAGGACATCATGGCGGTTTGACCGCCTTGTGCCGGTCATGATCGTCGCGCATGCCTAACGCAGGACCGATTCCTCGTCACGTTGCCATCGTCATGGACGGCAATGGCCGCTGGGCGACGCGGCGGCTGCTTCCCCGGGTCGCCGGTCACAAGGTCGGTGTCGATTCCCTGCGTCGTTGCGTTCGCGCCTGCGCGGCCCGCGGCATCGCGGTGTTGACGGTCTTCGCGTTCTCGTCCGAGAACTGGAACCGGCCGCAGGACGAAGTCTCCGGCTTGATGGACCTGCTGGCCATGGCGCTGGCGCGCGAGGTGCCGCAACTGGTCAAGGACGGCGTGCAGCTGCATTTTGTCGGTGAGCGCGACGGCCTGGCGCCGTCGGTGCGCACCGGCCTCGAGCAGGGCGAGCGGGCGACGGCGCACAATACCGGGCTGATCCTGAACGTCTGCTTCAACTACGGTGGCCGCTGGGATATCGCACAGGCGGCCCGCCGGCTCGCGGCCACGGGCGCCGAGATCAACGAGGACAGCCTGTCGCAGGCGATGGCGCTGGGCCATGTGCCCGATCCGGACCTGGTCGTCCGCACCGGCGGCGAACAACGCATCAGCAACTTCATGTTGTGGCAGTGCGCCTATTCCGAACTGTATTTCACCGATACCCTCTGGCCCGACTTCGACGAAGCCAGCCTCGACCAGGCGATCGCCGCGTTCGCTGCGCGGGAGCGCCGTTTCGGCAAGACGTCCGCGCAGGTTGCCGGTGGCGAACGCCGCCCGCAAGCTGCCTGAGCGCGAGTTCCATGCTCTGGCAGCGCGTCGTCACCGCCCTGGTGCTCCTGCTGGTCCTGCTGCCGGCCTTGTTCTATCCGTCCGCCGTTCCGTTTTCGATCGTCGCCATGGTGTTCATCGCTGCGGGTGCCTGGGAATGGGCCCGGCTGGTCGGATATGGCCCGGTACCGGCCCTGGGCAGCGGCGCATGCACCGTGCTGGCCTGTGCGCTCGCGTGGTGGGCCGGCCTGCTGCAGGCGACGCTGACCTCCTGGTGGGCCGCGGTGGCACTGGCCTGGGTCGTCGGTGGTGCCATGCTGCTGCGCGGTGGCACCGGCCTGTGGCTGCGACTGCCGCCCGGCGTGAAGCTGGCCATCGGCCTGGTCGTGCTGGTCTCGGCCTGGCTGGCCGTGGCACAGGCGCGCCATGTCGGCATCAATTTCCTGTTGTCCGCGCTGGCGCTGGTCTGGGCCGCCGACATCTGCGCCTATTTCGCCGGCCGCGCCTTCGGTGGCCGCGTGGCCAGGGGCAAGCTGGCGCCGAGCATCAGCCCCGGCAAGACCTGGGAAGGGGTCTGGGGCGGCATGGCCGGCGTGCTGGTGCTGGCCGTCGCCTGGGCATGGCTGGACGGCAGGCTGGGGACCGGCTCGCCGAGCCTGTACGGCCAGGTGTTGTCCGGCGGGCGGTGGTACATGCTGCTGGCGATCCTGGGCATGGCCGGCATGAGCGTGGTGGGTGACCTGATCGAGTCCTTGCTCAAGCGTTCGGCGCAGGTCAAGGACAGCAGCCGCCTGCTGCCGGGCCATGGCGGTGTGCTCGACCGCATCGACGCGCTGCTGCCCACGCTGCCGATCGCCATGTTGCTGCACGCTGCCTGAGAACGAGGCCTGGATCACGATGCGACAAGCCGTTGCCATTCTCGGCTCCACCGGATCGGTCGGAGCCAATACGCTGGACGTGCTGGCGCGCCATCCGGATCGTTTCGAGGTGTTCGCGCTCACCGCGTCGACACGGGTCGACGTGATGCTGGCGCAATGCGTGAGCTTCAGGCCGCAGTTCGCGGTGATGGCCGATGCCGAGCGCGCCGCGGAACTCGCGCGATGCTGTCGCGAACAAGGCCTGCCGACCCAGGTGCTGGCGGGCGCGCAGGCCATTGCCGACGTGGCCGCCGACGAGCGGGTGCAGATCGTCATGGCGGCCATCGTGGGCGCCGCCGGACTCGAGGCCTGCATGCGCGCGGCCCTTGCCGGCAAACGCCTGCTGCTGGCGAACAAGGAAGCGCTGGTGGTCGGTGGCGCGGTCTTCATGCAGGCCGTGCGCAAGGGTGGTGCGCGGCTGCTGCCCATCGACAGTGAACATTCGGCGATCTTCCAGTCGCTGCCGGCGGACCCCGCGTGCTGGGCCCGGCAGGTCGACAAGCTGATCCTGACCGCGTCCGGTGGGCCGTTTCGCGAGCGGGACCCGTCGACCTTGCGCGACGTGACGCCCGACCAGGCCTGCGCCCATCCGAACTGGATCATGGGACGCAAGATCTCGGTGGATTCGGCCACCATGATGAACAAGGTGCTCGAGGTGATCGAGGCGCGTTACCTGTTCGACATGGAGCCCGACCGGATCCAGATCGTCATCCATCCGCAGAGCATCATCCATTCGATGGTGCAGTTCCGCGACAACTCCATCGTCGCCCAGCTGGGCACGCCCGACATGCGGGTGCCGATCGCGTATGGCCTGTGCTGGCCCGATCGCATGGAGTCCGGCGCGCAGGCGCTCGATTTCCATGCACTGGCAGCGATGAGCTTCGAGGCGGTCGACAGTGCCGAGCACCAGGCGCGTTTCCCCGGGCTGAAGCTCGGCTGGCAGGTGCTTGCGGCCGCCGGGGGTGCGCCAGCGGCGCTCAACGCCGCGAATGAAGTGGCCGTGGCCGCGTTTCTCGACGGCCGGATCCGTTTCGACCAGATCCATGCCGTCAATGACCATACGCTGGGCAGGATCGACACACATGCCTCAGACTCGCTGGAGGCCTTGCTGGCTGTCGACGCGGCCGCGCGCGCGTGCGCGGGCCGGATGGTCGGGACCCTGGCCGGCTGAATGGCGAGGTGGAGAACAGCATGTTGACGATTGTTGCTTTTATCGTGGCGCTGGCGGTGTTGATCGCCGTCCACGAATACGGCCATTACCGGGTCGCGGTCGCCTGCGGCGTGCGGGTGCTGCGCTTTTCGGTGGGTTTCGGCAAGACCTTGTGGCGCTGGCAGCCCAAGGGCTCTCCCACCGAGTTCGTCGTCGCCGCGTTCCCGCTGGGCGGGTATGTGCGCATGCTCGACGAGCGCGAGGCGCCCGTGCCGGCGGAGCTGCGTCACCTGGCGTTCAACAACCAGCCCCTGGCCGCGCGCGCGGCCATCGTGGCGGCCGGTCCGCTGATCAACCTGCTGCTGGCCGTGGTGTTGTATGCCCTGGTCAACTGGAGCGGCGTGCAGCAGGCCAGCGCGGTGCTGGCCAGCCCGGTGCCGGGCTCGATCGCCGCGCAGGCCGGCATCACGGGCGGCGAACGCGTGTTGCGCATCGCCGTCGGCTCGCAGGATCCGGTCGAGGTGGTGTCGTTCGACGACCTGCGCTGGCAACTGGCACAAGGCGCGCTGCATGGGCACGACGTACGGCTGGTGCTGGGTATCGGCTCCGGCGCCGTGACGCGGGACGTGACGCTGGGTTTTGCGCAGGACCGCGCCAGCGACGTGGACGCCGCCTTGTTCCGGCGCATTGGCATCGTGGGCCCGATGACGCAGCCGGAACTGGGCGAGATCCTGCCGGACGGGGCCGCGCAGGCGGCCGGGTTGCGCAAGGGCGACCGGGTGCTGAAGATCGATACGACGGCGGTGGTCGACGGCCAGCAGCTGCGCGAACTGATCCGGGCATCGGGCAGCGATGGCGCGGCGACCACGCAGACCTGGCAGGTCGAGCGTGACGGAAGCCCGTTGACGCTGTCGGTGACACCGCTGCGGGTCTCGGAGGGCGAGCGCACGATCGGCCGGATCGGTGCCTACGTGGGCGGAGCGCCGGAGCTGGTCATGGTCCGGTACGGGCCGATCGACGGGTTGGTGCAGGCCTTCGAGCGCACCTGGGAGGTCTCGACCCTGACCCTGCGCATGATCGGACGCATGATCACCGGCGAGGCCTCGCTGAAGAACCTCAACGGCCCGTTGACGATTGCCGACTATGCCGGCAAGTCCGCCAGCCTGGGACTGACCCAATATCTGCTGTTCCTGGCCTTGATCAGTGTCAGCCTCGGCGTTCTCAATTTGTTGCCATTGCCGGTCCTCGACGGAGGGCACCTGATGTATTATCTTTGGGAGGCCGTCACGGGGCATGGCGTTTCGGATGCCTGGCTTGAACGCCTGCAACGTGGCGGTGTCGCCGTGCTGTTGCTGATGATGGGCATCGCCTTGTACAACGATCTGGCCCGAATCCTCGGGTAGTTTTCATATCGCCGCGTGCCTGCGCTCCTGGCTGACACACACCAACAACATGCAACTCAATTGTTTTCGTAGGCAGGCCACTGCCATTGCCGTAGCCGCTGGCGTGTTCGCCGGTTCCGCCTGGGCCGTGGATCCCTTCACCGTGCGCGACATCCGGATCGAAGGCCTGCAGCGGGTCGAGGCGGGCACCATCTTCGCGTCGTTGCCGGTGCGGGTCGGCGATACCTACGATGACCAGAAGGGTGCGGCCGCGATCCAGTCGATCTTCGCGCTGGGCTTGTTCAAGGACGTGCGCATCGAGGCCAGCGGCGACGTGCTGGTGGTGATCGTCGAGGAGCGCCCGACGGTTGCGGACGTCGAGTTCAGCGGCAACAAGGAGTTCGACAAGGACGCGCTGCGCCGCATGATGCGCGATATCGGCCTGACCGACGGCCGGCCGTTCGACAAGGCCTTGCTCGATCGTGCCGAGCAGGAGATCAAGCGCCAGTACATCAACCGCAGCCTGTATGCGTCGGAGGTGGTGACCACGGTCACGCCGATCGAGCGCAATCGCGTCAACCTGTCGTTCTCCATCACCGAGGGCGAACGCGCCAAGATCAAGGAGATCCGCATCGTCGGCAACCAGGCCTTCGGCGATTCGACGCTGCGTGACCTGTTCGACCTCGACACCGGCGGCTGGCTCAGCTGGTACACCAAGTCCGACCAGTACTCCCGTGCCAAGCTCAATGCCGACATCGAGACGCTGCGCTCGTATTACCTGACCCGCGGCTACCTGGAGTTCCGCATCGATTCGACCCAGGTCGTGATCTCGCCGGACAAGCAGGAGATCGACATCGTCATCAACATCACCGAGGGTGACCGCTACGTGGTCTCGGGTGTCCGGCTCGAAGGCAACTACCTGGGCAAGGACGACGAGTTCAAGAGCCTGGTGGCGATCCGTCCGGGCCAGGCCTACAACGCCGACGATGTCGTGCAGACGACCAAGGCCTTCACCGACTATTTCGGAAACTTCGGCTACGCGTTCGCGCGCGTGGAGGCGCGGCCGGAGGTCGACCGGGCGAACAACCGGGTGGCACTGGTGATCCAGGCCGAGCCATCGCGGCGGGCCTATGTGCGACGCATCAACGTGGCGGGCAACAACCGCACCCGCGATGAAGTCGTGCGCCGAGAGTTCCGCCAGTTCGAGTCGGCCTGGTACGACGCCGACAAGATCCGCCGTTCCCGCGATCGCGTGGACCGCCTCGGATTCTTCACCGAGGTCGGGATCGAGACGCAGGAGGTGCCCGGTGCGCCGGACCAGGTCGACCTGACCATCACCGTCGTGGAGCGCGCCACCGGCAACCTGTCGCTCGGCGCCGGATACTCCAGTGGCGACGGCCTGGGCCTGACGGCCGGCATTTCGCAGGAGAACGCGTTCGGATCCGGCAACTCGCTGGGCATCCAGATCGATACCAGCGACACCTATCGCACCGTGGTGCTCAGCACCACCGATCCGTATTTCACGGTCGACGGTGTGTCGCGTTCGATCGACCTCTACCATCGCACGACCCGTCCGTACACCGATTCCGACAGCTACAGCCTGAAGACAACCGGTGCCAGCCTGCGGTTCGGCGTGCCGTTCACCGAGACCGACACGGTCTATTTCGGCGCCGGTGTCGAGCAGACGAAGATCGTGCCCGGTACGTCGCTGCCTGCCGCGTACACGACCTATGCCAACGAGTTCGGCTACACCAGCAGCGGGGTTCCGCTGACGATCGGCTGGGCACGCGATACCCGCGACAGCGCGCTCGTGCCCAATTCGGGGCGTTACCAGCGGATCAACGGCGAATGGGGTGTGGGCGGGGACACGCGTTACCTCAGCGCGAGTTACCAGTTCCAGCAGTACTGGCCGCTGAGCAAGCAATACACGTTTGCGTTCAATGCCGACTTTGCCTACGGCAAGGGCCTGTCGGGCCGGCCGTTCCCGTTGTTCAAGAACTTCTATGGCGGCGGCCTGGGGTCGGTGCGCGGCTTCGAGCAAGGCAGCCTGGGCGAGGTCGAGGTCACCAATGGCGGCAGCCTGGGTGGCAACAAGAAGGTCAACCTGAACTTCGAGCTCATCACGCCTTTCCCCGGGGCGGGCAACGACCGTACGTTGCGCATGTTCAGCTTCCTGGATATCGGCAACGTCTACGGCGAGTCGCAGCCGATGCGCCTGAGCGAATTGCGCGCCTCGGTGGGCGTGGGCATTAGCTGGATCTCGCCGGTCGGTCCCCTGCGCCTGGCCTTGGCTTACCCGATCCGGAAATTCACTGACGATAAAATCCAACGCGTGCAATTTCAAATCGGAACATCTTTCTAATGAACACACTGACCAGTCGCTTGTTGGCTGCCATCATGATGGCGGCTTTGACGGTGGGCGCGTATGCGCAGGAGTTCCGGGTTGGCTTCGTCAATACCGATCGCATCTTCAAGGAAGCCGCAACCGCCAAGGCGGCGCAGTCCAAGCTGGAGCAGGAGTTCTCCAAGCGCGAGAAGGAACTCGTCGACCTGGGGGCCAGCATCAAGTCCCAGGCGGACAAGCTCGAGCGTGATGCGCCGACGTTGTCGGAATCGCAGCGCAATACCCGCCAGCGCCAGCTGGTGGACCAGGACCGCGAGTTCCAGCGCAAGCGTCGTGAGTTCCAGGAGGATCTCAACGCACGCAAGAACGAAGAGCTGCAACTGGTGCTGGAGCGCGCCAACCGGGTCGTCAAGCAGGTCGCGGAGACCGAGAAATACGACCTGATCCTGCAGGACGCGGTCTACATCAACCCCAAACACGACATCACCGACAAGGTGATCAAGGCGCTCAACGCCGGAGTGAAATAGCAGGGCGAGGCGGTGTTCGTGTGGCGCTGACCCTCGGAAACGTTGTCGACGCTCTGGGGGGCGTACTGCACGGCGACCGCTCTGCCGTCCTGACCGGGCTCGGTGCGCTGGCCTCGGCGGAGCCGGGCCAGCTGAGTTTCGTCAGCAACCCCCGCTACCGCCAGCAGCTGGCGGCATCCCGCGCGCTGTGTGTCATCGTGGATCCCACGCTCGAGGACGCGGCACGGTCGCGCGGTGCCTGCATCGTGACGGAGCAACCCTATCTCTATTTCGCGCGGGTCACGCAGATGTGGCGTCGTCATGTCCGTCCGATCGGGCGGCCGACCATCCATCCCAGCGCGGTCATCGATCCGCAGGCGACGATCGACGGCACCGCATCGATCGGCCCCTTGTGTGTGGTCGAGCGGGGCGCGCATATCGGGGCCGGCACCGTGCTCAAGGCGCGGGTGACCGTCGGAGAAGATTGCCACGTCGGTGCGCGTTGCCTGCTGCACAGCGGGGTCGTCATCGGCGCGGACGGTTTCGGTTTTGCGCCGAACGCCGGTGCCTGGGAAAAGATCGAGCAACTCGGTGCGGTGCGTATCGGCGACGACGTCGAGATCGGCGCCAACACCTGCATCGACCGGGGAGCTTTGTCGGACACCGTCATCGAAGACGGCGTGAAGCTCGACAACCTGATCCAGATCGGCCACAACGTGCGTGTCGGACGCCATACCGCGATGGCGGCCTGCGTCGGCGTCGCCGGCTCGGCGACGATCGGTGCGCATTGCACCATCGGTGGTGCCGCCGTGGTGCTGGGGCATCTGGCGGTGGCCGACCACGTGAACATCTCCGCCGCGTCGGTGGTGACACGCTCGATCCACAAGGCCGGTCACTACACCGGGCTGTTCCCGATCGACGACAATGCGCAGTGGGAAAAGAACGCGGCCGCGCTCAAGCGGCTGAACCATTTGCGCGAGCGCATGCGCGCGCTCGAAAAAAGCCTCCAGGACAACTCGAAGCCATGATGGACATTCACCAGATCCTCAAGAAGTTACCGCACCGATATCCGTTCCTGCTGGTCGATCGGGTGGTCGAACTCGAGAAGGGCAAGAGCATCGTGGCGTTGAAGAACGTGTCGATGAACGAGCCCTTCTTCACCGGCCACTTTCCGCATCGCCCGGTCATGCCGGGGGTGCTGATGCTCGAGGCGCTGGCGCAGGCAGCCGCATTGCTGGCCTTCGATACCCTGGGTGTCACGCCGGACGACAAGACGGTCTACTACTTCGCCGGTATCGACGGGGCGCGCTTCAAGCGTCCGGTCGAGCCCGGAGACCAGCTGATGCTGCACGCGCAGCTCGACCGCATGAAGGCCGGGATCTTCAAGTTCAAGTCGCGCGCCATGGTCGGTGAAGAGCTGGCGGTCGAGGCCGACCTGATCTGCACGATGCGCTCCATCGCCTAGGCGGTATCGCGCCTGTCTCGCGTGCAGAACATCCACCCCACCGCCGTTGTCGATCCGGGCGCCGAGATCGACGCATCCGTCGTCATCGGTCCCTACACCGTCATCGGGCCCCATGTCCGCATCGGGGCCGGCACGACGGTGGGAGCGCACTGCGTCATCGAAGGCCACACCACGATCGGACGCGACAACCGCATCTTCCAGTTCAACTCGCTGGGTGCGATTCCGCAGGACAAGAAATACGCTGGCGAGCCGTGCGAGCTGCGCATCGGCGACCGCAACACGATTCGCGAGTTCTGCACCTTCAACATCGGTTCGCCCGGCGATGTCGGCGTGACCCGTGTGGGCGACGACAACTGGATCATGGCCTACGTGCATCTGGCCCACGACTGCCAGGTGGGCAACAACACCATCTTCGCCAACAACTCGCAGCTCGCCGGCCATGTGCACGTGGGCGACTGGACCATCCTGGGCGGCTTCACCGTCGTGCACCAGTTCGTGCGCATCGGCGCACACAGCATGACGGCGATGTGTTCGCTGCTGTTTGCCGACCTGCCGCCGTTCGTGATGTGCCAGGGCCAACCCGCGGCCGCGCGTTCGATGAACTACGAGGGCTTGCGCCGGCGCGGCTTCTCGGCCGAACGCCTGGCGGTCGTCAAGGCCATGCACAAGCTGCTGTACCGGGACGATCTCACGCTGGAGCAGGCGCGCACCGCCATCGATGGCCTGGCCGCCCAGCATCCGGCCGCACAGCCGGACGTGGCCTTGATGGGCAGCTTCCTGGCCGGCGTCGCGCCGCGCCGCGGCATCGTCCGGTAGCCGCCCATGCCTGCAGCGGTGGTGACGCCGGGGCCGACCGATGCAGCCCCGCGGGTGGCGATGGTCGCGGGAGAAACCTCGGGCGACCTGCTGGCCGGCCTGCTGCTCGGTGGCATGCGGCAACGATGGCCCCGGCTCGCATGCGGCGGCATCGGCGGCGCGCGCATGGCGGCGCATGGCTTCGACGCCTGGTGGCCGAGCGAGGCGCTGGCCGTGCGCGGATATGTCGAGGTGCTGCGTCATTACCGGCGCATCGTCGCGATCCGCGACCAGTTGCGCGAACGCCTGCTGCGCGAGCCACCGGACCTGTTCGTCGGGGTCGACGCGCCCGACTTCAACCTGGCGCTCGAACGCGACCTGCGCCGCCGCGGCATCCGCAGCGTGCATTTCGTCTGCCCGTCGGTATGGGCCTGGCGTGCCGGCCGCATCGACACCATCCGCGACAGCACCGACCATGTGTTGTGCCTGTTCCCGTTCGAGCCGGAGTTGCTGCACGCACACGGCATCGCCGCGACCTACGTCGGACATCCGCTGGCCGACGTGATCCCGTTGCGCGCCGATCGTGCCGCGGCCCGTGCCACGCTGGGATTGTTGCCCGACATACCGGTGCTGGCCATCCTGCCGGGCAGCCGGCGGTCGGAGGTCGGTTACCTGGCCGAGCGATTCTTTCGCGCGGCGGCGCTGCTGCGGCGCGAGCGTCCGCGGCTGCAATGCGTGGTGCCCACCGTGCCCTCGCTGATGCCCCTGGTCGAGCGGATCGCCGCGAACTGCGGCATGTCCGACCACCTGCGCATCGTGGCCGGGCAATCCCACGCCGCGCTGGCGGCCTGCGATGTGACGCTGATCGCCAGCGGCACGGCGACGCTGGAGGCCGCGCTGTTCAAGCGGCCGATGGTGATCGCCTACAACATGCACTGGTTGTCATGGCAGATCATGCGCCGCAAGCGGCTGCAACCCTGGGTCGGCCTGCCCAATATCCTGTGCCAGGACTTCGTCGTGCCCGAACTGCTGCAGGAGCAGGCCACGCCGCGGGCCCTGGCCACCGCGGTCGGCGAATGGCTGGACGCGCCCGAGCGGGTCGTCGCGCTCGAGCGCCGTTTCGACGCGCTGCACCAGCAGCTGCAATGTGATACTTCCCGGTGTGCAACCGATGCGATCGAAAAAATCCTCCAGTCCTGAGCAAGCCGCCTTGCCGTGGGACGCGCCCGGCCTGGTCGCCGGTGTCGACGAAGCCGGTCGGGGGCCGCTGGCCGGCCCGGTCGTGGCCGCGGCCGTGATCCTGGACGACCGCAATCCCATCGACGGCCTGGCCGACTCCAAGAAGCTCAGTGCGGCCCAGCGCGAGCGGCTGTTCGACCTGATCTGCGCGCGGGCCTTGTGTTGTGCGGTCGGCTCGGCCACGGTGCAGGAGATCGACCAGTTCAACATCCTGCAGGCCACGATGCTCGCGATGCGCAGGGCGGTCGAGGGCCTGCGCCTGACACCGGCCCGGGTGCTGGTGGACGGTAACCGGATCCCGGTGCTCAAGGTGCGGGCCGAGGCGATCGTCGGCGGCGACGCGCGGGTGCCGGCGATCTCGGCCGCGTCCATCGTTGCCAAGGTGCACCGCGATCGCTGGTGTGCGCAGTTGCACGCCCAGTATCCGGACTACGGATTTGCCGATCACAAGGGTTACGGCACGGCGCAACTCCTGGCCGCGTTGCGCAGGCTCGGAGCCTGTCCGGAGCACCGGCGCACGTTTGCGCCGGTGGCGCAGGTGCTGGCGTGACGGACACCGACGGATCGCGCGTCGGCCACGTCGTCTCGCGCGACAACGCCGTGGTCAAGACGGTGCGCCGACTGGCGCGCGACAACACGGCCTACCGCAAGCTCGGCCAGGCATGGCTCGAGGGAGATCACCTGTGCCGTGCGGCGCTCGACCAGGCCGTGGTGCCCGCGCTGGCCGTGTTTGCCGAGTCGGCGTGGAGCGGCGCGGGCCGGTCGTGGGAACTGGGCGCGGCCCGTGTGGTCGTCGTGCCCGATAACCTGTTCGACGAGATCAGCGCCCTGGAATCGCCGGGCCGCATGGGTTTCGTGATCGACCTGCCGGCCGCGGCAGGCGTGCGGCCGCGCGAAGCCTCGGTGGTGCTCGACCGGGTCCAGGACGCCGGCAACGTCGGCTCGATCCTGCGCAGTGCGGCCGCGCTGGGATTCGGCCAGGTGCTGGCGATCAAGGGCAGTGCGGCCCTGTGGTCGCCCAAGGTGTTGCGCTCCGGCATGGGTGCCCATTTCGGGCTGCACCTGGTCGAGGCGCTGGAGCCGGCAGACCTGGCCGGGCTGGAACTGCCGATCATCGCAACCAGTTCGCACCAGGGCGAGCCGGTCCACGCGAGCGTGCTGCCGTGGCCCTGCGCCTGGGCTTTCGGCCACGAAGGCCAGGGCGTGGGCGAGGCCGTCGCGCGGCAGGCCCGGCTCTGGTGCAGGATCGGACAACCCGGCGGACAGGAATCGTTGAACGTGGCCGCGGCAGCCGCGATCTGCCTGCATGCCAGTGCCGTGGGACGGCTGCCCGGCTGAGGTGCGCGGCAGCCTCCGGGAGGGCGTTCGCCAGAGGGGCTGGGCTATAATGGGCGGCTTTCGCGAAAGCAAGCGCCCCAAGCGATTCTCCAATCAAATCCCCCTGTAGAGAGCAGCCACCTGGCAGCATCCAGAGCCCAGTCGCGGGGATGCTTGGGAGTACCCGAAATCAATCCGGAGATCCTCGTGCTTTTGTCTCTCAAGGGAAACAAACCTCTCGCCATACTGGCGCTCGCCGACGGCACGATCTACCTGGGCGAATCGATCGGAGTTGCCGGCGAACGTGTCGGTGAAGTCGTGTTCAATACCTCGATGACGGGGTACCAGGAAATCCTGACCGACCCGAGTTATTGCCAGCAGATCGTCACGCTGACCTACCCGCATGTGGGCAACTACGGCGTCAATACCGACGACATGGAGTCGTCCCGCGTGCAGGCCGCCGGCCTGGTGATCCGCAACCTGCCTGCCGTGGTGTCCAACTTCCGCGAGATGGGTTCGTTGCAGACCTACCTGGCGGCCGAAAACACGGTGGCCATCGCCAATATCGATACCCGCAAGCTGACCCGCCAGATCCGCAACCAGGGGGCGCAGAACGGCTGCATCCTGGCGCTGGAGGCCGGCCAGGAGGTGACCGATGCCCGCGTCGCGCAGGCCCTCGAGAAGGCGCGTTCGGCGCCGTCGATGGCCGGCCTGGACCTGGCCCGTGTCGTCACCACCGAACAATCGTATGAGTGGACGCAGACCGAGTGGTCGCTGGGTGCCGAGCCCGGCCAGGGCGGGCCCGGTTTCGGCGTGTTGACCGAGCCGCGGTTTCATGTCGTTGCCTACGACTTCGGCGTCAAGCGCAACATCCTGCGCATGCTGGCGGCGCGGGGATGCAAGGTCACCGTGGTGCCGGCAAACACCTCGGCGCAGCAGGCGCTGGCGCTCAAGCCGGACGGCATCTTCCTGTCCAACGGGCCGGGCGATCCCGAGCCCTG
Organism: Burkholderiaceae bacterium; assembly: GCA_041581405.1. Classification (GTDB taxonomy): domain Bacteria; phylum Pseudomonadota; class Gammaproteobacteria; order Burkholderiales; family Burkholderiaceae_C; genus CAISIP01. Next base: position 1,216 of record JBFIDI010000066.1, on the reverse strand, counting down.
CGACTATGCGATCGACGCGGTGCGCGAACTGCTCGACACGCAGATTCCGACCTTCGGCATCTGCCTGGGCCACCAGATCATGGCGCTCGCATCCGGCGCCCGGACCTTCAAGATGAAGTTCGGCCACCACGGTGCCAACCATCCGGTCAAGGACGTCGAGACCGGCCGCGTCAGCATCACCAGCCAGAACCACGGCTTTGCGGTCGATGCTGACAGCCTGCCGGACAACCTCGTGGCCACCCATGTGAGCCTGTTCGACGGCACGCTGCAGGGCTTGCGGCGCACGGATCGCCCGGCACTGTGTTTCCAGGGGCATCCCGAAGCGTCTCCGGGACCACACGACATCGCCTACCTGTTCGAGCGCTTCGTCGCGCTCATGGACACGTCCAGCCGGAGCCAACATGCCTAAGCGTACCGACATCAAGAGCATCCTCATCATCGGCGCCGGCCCGATCATCATCGGCCAGGCCTGCGAGTTCGACTACTCCGGCGTGCAGGCCTGCAAGGCCTTGCGCGAAGAGGGTTTCAAGGTCATCCTGATCAACAGCAATCCGGCCACGATCATGACCGACCCGGCCACGGCCGACGTCACCTACATCGAGCCGATCACCTGGCAGACGGTCGAGAAGATCATCGCCAAGGAACGTCCCGACGCCATCCTGCCGACCATGGGCGGCCAGACCGCGCTCAACTGCGCGCTCGACCTGTGGCACCACGGCGTGCTCAACCAGTACAAGGTCGAGTTGATCGGCGCCAGCCCGGACGCGATCGAGAAGGCCGAGGACCGGCTCAAGTTCAAGCAGGCCATGACCCGCATCGGCCTGGGATCGGCGCGCTCGGGCATCGCCCACAGCATGGACGAGGCCTGGGCGGTGCAGAAGTCGGTCGGCTTCCCGACCGTGATCCGGCCCAGCTTCACGCTCGGCGGCAGCGGCGGCGGCATTGCCTACAACGCCGAGGAGTTCGACACCATCTGCAAGCGCGGCCTGGAGGCATCGCCGACCAACGAGTTGCTGATCGAGGAGTCGCTGCTGGGCTGGAAAGAATACGAGATGGAGGTGGTGCGCGACAAGGCGGACAACTGCATCATCGTGTGTTCGATCGAGAACCTCGATCCGATGGGCGTGCACACCGGCGACTCGATCACCGTCGCGCCGTCGCAGACGCTCACCGACAAGGAGTACCAGATCATGCGCAACGCCTCGATCGCGGTATT